>JAYQUR010000070.1:0-12715 GCA_038148075.1 Alphaproteobacteria bacterium
CCCATAAGGATGATCCCGTGGGTGGCCGGGAGGGGGAGAGGGCCGGAACCGAAAATCGACTAACAGGAGACCGAGACATGTGGGATCGAAACCAGATGGCCGAACGCGCGGCACAGGAGCTGCAGGACGGCTGGTACGTCAATCTCGGCATCGGCATCCCGACGCTGGTCAGCAATTACATCCCCGACGGCGTCGACGTCACGCTGCAGTCGGAGAACGGCATGCTCGGCATCGGACCCTTCCCGACCGAGAACGAAATCGATGCCGATCTCATCAACGCCGGCAAGCAGACGGTCACGGCGATGGACCGTACGTCCTATTTTTCGTCGGACCAGTCCTTCGCGATGATCCGGGGCGGCAAGATCAACATGGCGATCCTCGGCGCGATGGAAGTCAGCGAAGAGGGCGATCTGGCCAACTGGATGATCCCCGGCAAGCTGGTGAAGGGCATGGGCGGCGCGATGGATCTCGTCGCGGGCGTCGGACGCGTCGTCGTGGTGATGGACCACACCAACAAGGCGGGCGAGTCCAAGCTCCTCAAGGAGTGCACGCTGCCGCTGACAGGCAGGGCGGTAGTCGACCGCATCATCACCAATCTCGGCGTCTTCGACGTCGTCGACGGCGGGCTCAAACTTGTCGAGACGGCGGCGGGCGTGACCGAGGACGAGGTGAAGGCGTCCACCGAGGCTACGCTGGTCTAACGGGGAGAAAATCATGGTCAGCGATCACAAGGCGTTTGCAAAGGAAGTCGATGGCCGCGCGGCCAACCTGTTCAAGGCCGCGCCGGACACGATGCGAGCCTACCGCGGGCTGATGGAAACCGTCGGCAAGGACGGCGCGCTCGATTCGAAGACCAAGGAACTGATGGCCCTCGCCGTCGGCATTGCGGTCCATTGCGAGGGCTGCATCAACTATCATGTCCGGGAATCGATACGGAAGGGCGCGACGCGCGAGGAGATCGCCGAGACTGCCGCCGTCGCCATCGAAATGGGCGGCGGACCGGCGGCCGTTTACGGAGCGCAGGCGCTGGACGCCTTCGACCAGCTCTCCGCCTGAACGCCCGGAATTCCGGGAAAAACTTTATTTTTCCGGAACGAAATATATTTTGACGTAGACACGATCCTATATCATTTATGCGCCGTATCGGACCAGTGCCGGCCGCAACGTGCCGCCGGACACCGCGCCGCACTTGGAGGCGTCGCCGCAACATGAATAGTCCTCTTACGAACGGCCTCGTCCAGGCCGTGTTTGTGCTTTCCGTTCTAACCGCGCCGGTCGCCTTCCCCACCCTCGCCCAGAGCGGCGGGAAGGAACTGTCGGACCGCGCGAAAGCCCGCGACGCGAACAACAACGGGGTCATCGACCGCGACGAGGCGGGCGGGCCGCTGGCAGCGAATTTCGAGGAGATCGACTGCGACAAATCGGGCGCGCTCGATGGCGCCGAAATCCGCGGCTTCTTCACCGGCGAGGGCTGCCCGAAACCCGCCGCGGCGGCAACCTCGCCTGCGGCCGCCACGCCGGCCGCAACGCTTCCGCCGCTTTCGGACCGCGCCAAGGCGCGCGACAAGAACAACAACGGCGTCATCGACCGCGACGAGGCCGGCGGGCCGCTCGCGGCAAGCTTCGACGAGATCGACTGCGACAAGTCGGGCGCGCTCGACGGCGGCGAAATTCGCGCCTTCTTCACCGGCGAGGGCTGTCCGAAAACCGCCGCGGCGCCGGCGCAGGCCGCGAAACCCGCCGAACCGTCCAAACCGGCCGCCCAGCGCGGATCCGGCGGCAACGGCGGCGAACGCGCGCGTGCGGTGCGCGTCGACAAGATCGTCATCGAGCCGCTGTCGCAGACGTATCCGGTCATCGGCCGCCTCGCCGCCCGTCGCGGCGGTCAGGTTGCGGCGCGTATAAACGGCGCCGTTTCCGGAATGCGCGTCAACGAAGGCGACCGGGTCAAGGAAGGCGACGTCATCGCGACGCTTGCCCAGGAACGGCTGGCGGCCGAGCGCGACAAGTACCAGGCTGCGTATCGCACGCGGCGCGCGATGATCGCGACCGCCGAGGCGGAGCTTGCGAAGGTCCAGCAGGAGCTTAGCCGCATCGAAGGCCTGAAGAAATCGGCGGCCTTCTCGCGCGCCCGATACGAGGACTTGCTGCGCGACGTCGAGACCCGCAAGGCGACGCTCGTCGAGCGCCGGACGCAGGCGAGCGAAGCGGAAGCCGAGCTCAAGCGCGCCGAGATCGACCTCTACAACGCCACGATCCGCGCGCCCTACGACGGCATCATCTCCGACAAGCACACCGAGGTGGGGGCGTACGTCAATGTCGGCGCACCGGTCGTCACCCTGATCAGCGACATGAACATCGAGATCGAGGCGGAGGTGCCGACCGACCGCGTCGCCGGGCTCGAAGCCGGCACGCCGGTGCGGTTCCGGCTCGACGACGGCACGCGGCACATGGCGTCCGTCCGAGCAGTCATTCCCCAGGAAAACGTACGCACCCGTACACGCCCGGTGCGTTTCACGCCGCAATTCGGCGACTCCACCAAGCCGTTCGCGATCAACCAGAGCGTGACGCTCGAGATTCCCGTCGGCCGCGTGCGCAACGTCGCCACGGTGCACAAGGACGCGATCGTGCGCCGCGGCGACAAGACGGTCGCCTATATCGTCCGGAACAACCGCGCGTTCCCGCGCGACATCGAGATCGGCGAGGCAGTGGGCAACCGCTATATCGTGCTGTCGGGGCTCGAACCGGGGAACGTCGTCGTCACCCACGGCAACGAAACCCTGCCGCCCGCGTCGCGCGTCGAGGTGTTCCAGGACGCCAACGGAAAGCCCGTCGGACAATGAATATCATCAGGCTGTCGATCGAACGGCCCATCGCCGTCGTGGCGATGGTTCTGATGATCATCCTGTTCGGCGCGGTCGCGCTGGATCGGATCCCGATCCAGATGGCGCCCGACGTGCGCCAGCCGGTCATCATCGTCAAGACCGACTGGCCGGGCGCCGCACCGCAGGAAGTCGAGCGCGAGATCGTGCAGAAGCAGGAGGACGAGCTCAAGGGCCTCGAAGGGCTGCGAAAGATGTCGAGCCGGGCGCAGCACAACCAGGCGGAAGTCACGCTCGAATTCGGCCCGAGCATCAATTTCGACCGGGCGCTGCTGCTGGTCGCGAATCGACTCGACCGGGTATCCGGTTATCCCGAGGAGGCGGACGAACCGACCCTGTCGACGTCGGGCACGGAAGACAACGCGATCTCCTGGTTCGTGCTGACCCGGCTGCCGGGCAACACCCGAGAAATGGTCACCTACGGCGATTTCATCGTCGACGTCATCCAGGAGCGTCTCGAACGCGTGCCTGGCATCGCGGGCGTCAACATCTTCGGCGACACCGAGCGCGAGATGCGCATCAACATCACGCCGCAGGCGCTGGCGCGTTACGGCATGACCGTCAGCGAGGTGCTGCAGCGGCTGCGCGCATCGAACGCCTCGATCACGGGCGGCGATGTCGAGGAAGGGAAGCGCCGCTACGTCGTCCGGACCGAAGGCGACCTGAATGCGACCCAGCTCGTCGAGGACGTCGTCCTGCGCAGCGCCGAGCGCGGCTCCGGGGTCGGACGCGTTACCGTCCGCGATATCGCCACGGTCGACGTCGCCTACAAGGAGCCGCGCGCGCGGCCGCGCCAGTTGGGCGAATCCGCGCTCGGCTTCAACATCACCCGCGAACAGGGCGCCAACGTCATCCGCACCATCGCGGCGGCGCAGGAGGTCATAAAGGAGCTCGCCGACGGCCCGCTCAAGGAACAGGGTCTCAAGATCGAGCAGGTCTACGACGAAACGGTCTACATCAATTCGTCGATCGACCTCGTGATGCAGAACATCTATGTCGGCGGCACGCTGGCAATCATCATCCTGATGCTGTTCCTGCGGTCGTGGCGGCCCACGGCGGTGGTCGCGATGTCGATTCCCGTGTCGGTCATCGGCTCGTTCGTCGCCATGGCGGTACTCGGCCGGTCGCTGAACGTGATCAGTCTCGCCGGCATCGCCTTCGCCGTCGGCATGGTCGTCGACGCCGCCATCGTCGTTCTGGAAAACATCTACCGGCTGCGCCAGGAAGGGAAATCCCGCGCGGAAGCCGCCTATCTCGGCGCCCAGCAGGTATGGCCGGCGGTGCTCGTCTCCGCCCTGACGACGGTCATGGTGTTCATCCCGATCCTGATCATGGACCTCGAGGTCGGACAGCTGTTCCGCGATATCGCGGTCGCGATTTCGGTGTCGGTCATGCTGTCGCTGCTGGTGTCGATCACGCTGATCCCGGCGCTGGCGCGAAACCTGCTCACCAGCGACCCGGCCAAGCAGGAAAAGACCTACCGCATTCCCGTCCTCGACGATTTCGCCGCCGCCTTTTCGCGGTTCTGGGTGACTTACGCGCGCATGGTCGTTCGCTGGAAAGCGCTTGCCATCGGCCTCGTCAGCGGCATCACAGCCGTCGCAATCCTGATCTCGATCGCGATCATCCCCAAGCTCGACTACCTGCCGACCGGCAACCGCAATTTCGTGATCGGTTTCATCCTGCCGCCGGCAGGCTACAACCTCGACACCAACGAGCAGATCGCGATCAACGTGGAGACCGCGATGCGGCGCTACTGGTCGCGCGGCGAGCAGGGCGAGAAGAACGCCGAGGAAGACCGGATCATCGACCGGTTCTTCGTGGTCCCGCTGATCGGCCGCATGTTCATCGCCGCGACGCACGTCGAGCCCGGCAAGGCGCGCGACCTGATCAAGCTGATCCAGGAGCCGGCAAGCGCCGAGCCGGGCGTGCTCGCCTTCATGTTCCAGCCGTCGCTGTTCGGCCGCTCGATCGGGTCGGGCCGCTCGATCGACGTGGAGGTGTCTGGACCGGATCTCGAGACCATCTACGCCGTCGGCCGCGACATCTTCTTCTCCGCCAACAGCGTTTTCCCGCGCAGCGAGGGGAACCGCGTACGGCCCCGCCCGTCGCTGACCCTCGGCGAGCCGGAAGTCCGCATCACGCCCGATCGGGTGCGACTGTCCGACAACGGCCTGTCGGCCCGCGACCTCGGCGAGAGCGTCGATGCGTTCAACGACGGCGTTCGCGTCGCGGAAGTGACCTACGAGGGCAAGCGGATCGACCTGACGCTCAAGGGCCCCGACCGCGCCAGCGAATCTACCCAGTCGATCCGCTCGCTCCCTGTGGTGACGTCGGACGGACGGATCGTCCCCGTCGAGAACCTAGCCTCCGTTGTCGAGACCAACGGCCCGACCGAGATCATGCGCATCGACCGGTCGCGCACCATGACCGTCCAGCTGAGCCCCAGCGACGACGTGCCGCTGCAGGCGGCTATCGACCTGCTGCGCGAGAAGGTCGTCGGCCCGATCGAGGAGCGGGGTCTGCCGGACGGCGTGCGCATCCGGATCGCCGGCAGCGCGGACAAGCTTGCCGAGACGTGGGACCACATGGTTCTCGACCTGCTGCTCGCGCTCGTCATCGTCTATCTGGTGATGGCCGTGCTGTTCGAAAGCTTCCTGTACCCGTTCGTCGTCCTGCTGTCGGTGCCGGTCGCGGCCGCAGGCGGTCTCGGCGGGCTTGCGCTGCTCAATCTCTACGTCACGCAATCGCTCGACATGCTGACGATGCTCGGCTTCGTCATCCTGATCGGCATCGTCGTCAACAACGCGATCCTGCTGGTCCACCAGACGCTCTACCACATTCGCGAAGACCGTATGGACGTGGGCCTCGCCATCGAAACGGCCACGCAAAACCGTATCCGGCCCATCTTCATGTCCACGCTGACGTCGGTGTTCGGCATGCTACCGCTTGTCCTCGTGCCCGGCGCGGGCTCGGAGCTCTATCGCGGCCTCGGCTCCGTGGTGCTCGGCGGCCTGTCGCTATCGGCGGTTCTCACGATGGCCCTGGTGCCGCCGATGATGTCGATCACCGTCGGCGTCATCGAACGCCGGAAGCAGCGCAAGGAGGCGGCGGCGCTCGGGCAGCCCGCGGAATAAAAGCGCACGGGAAGGACTGGAACGCCCTTCCCCGTTCGCTTTAAAATCCCGCTCATGGACAGCGATCTGCAGGAACTGGCCGGTCTGATCGAGGCCGCGAATCGCGCCGTCGTCTTTACCGGCGCGGGCATCTCGACCGAATCCGGGATTCCGGATTTCCGCAGCCCGAACGGCATCTGGTCGAAGACGACGCCGATCTATTTCGACGAATACGTTCGTTCGGAAGAGGCGCGCGCGGAAGCCTGGCGGCGCAAATTCGAGATCGACCTCGACATGATCGGCGCCGAGCCCAACCGCGGCCACCGCGCCGTCGCCAAGCTGGTGCGCATCGGCAAGGTGACCTCCGTGATCACGCAGAACATCGACGGGCTGCACCAGGAATCGGGAGTACCGGACGAGAACATGATCGAGCTGCACGGCAACGGCACCTACGCGACATGCCTCACCTGCGCGTCGCGCTACGAACTGGAGCCGATCAAATTGGCCTTCACGGCCGATGGCACGTTGCCTACCTGCAATTTCTGCGGCGGCATCGTGAAGACGGCGACGATCTCGTTCGGCCAGGCGATGCCGGAAGCGGAGATGGAGCGCGCACAGGAGGAAACGCTCGCCTGCGATCTGTTCATCGTCGCCGGCTCGTCGCTGGTGGTCTACCCGGCCGCCGGCTTCCCGATCATGGCAAAGCAAAACGGCGCGAAGCTGGTGATCATCAACCGCGACCCGACCGACCAGGACCGGATCGCCGACCTCGTCCTCAACCGCGAAATCGGCCCGACGCTGGGCGAAGCTGCGAACGTGAATTAAGGCTGTCGCGAGCGCCCTAACGGCTTCTCAGGAACATCCGGCTGACGCCGTAAAACGCGCCGTACAATGCATCGAACTGGTTCTTGAAGCCGATCCAGTCGCGACCGGGTTTGTCCTCGGCCGCGATCGACGCGTGGATATCCCCCAGATTTCGGACGCCGTCGACGCGCGCCAGGATTTCCTTCGCAAGCGGCGGAAGGGAAAGCGATATCTTCGCCCCGTCGGCATTGACGGTGAGCGACATGCCCGGCTTGAACTGACGGGCGAGTTCGTCCCCCTCGCCGTCGCGGAGAACGGGTATGCAACCCGGTCCGTCGGGCACCGCAAGCGTATCGGCCTCGTTGTCCGCACGGACTGCGTAGACGATATGTGTCTTGATGTTGCCGGCCAGCAGTTCGGCGAAGGCGCAACGTTCGAGCCAAGGCATGCTGCGCATCCGTTCGGCGAGCGTTGCGTCATTCAGATAGACGCGGGGTTCGTAGCGCGCCGGATCGACGAAAGTGACCGGCCGCATGCCGCCGTCGCGCAACAGCGCCGCCAGGTCCGTGACCGAATACGCCCGGTCGCGCCGATGCAGCAGAAGGTCGTAGATTCCCGCATCGCCCTGGTCGAGGTGATCCCGCACGTGCGGGTTACGGCGCAGCCAGTTTGTCTCCGGCAGCCCCCCAGCAGCCGCTTCGCGACGTCGATCCGTTCGGGATCGGCCGCGTCGCCGGCGATCATGCGCAGCATCGCCTGGACGTGATAGACGCCGGTCCGCCCCAGCGGCGCGTAAACCATGATCCCCATGCCGCCGTCGGGTCCGAGGCTTCCCGCCAGCGCACGCAGTCCGGCCACGGGGTCGGCCAGATGGTGGAGCACGCCGCAGCAATCGACGTAGTCGAACGTCCCGAGACCGAGCGACGGAAGATCTTCGATCGCGCCATGCACGAAACGCGCGTTGGATAGTCCGCGCGCCCCGATGCGCGCCTTCGCCACCGCCAGCGATGCCTCCGAAATGTCGAGCCGCACGATCTCTGCCTCTATTCCGGCGTCCGCGTGCCGCTGGGCGAGCATCACCGTCGCGTCGCCGGTGCCGCCGCCGGCGACCAGGGCCCGGAACGGGCGCGCGGGGTCGCGCCCGCCGGCGAAGATGTGGTGATCGATCTCGAGAATTTGACTGGGCGAGCCGACGATCAGCCGCTTCGCCTCGTCGGCGGGGCTGCGCGGGGGGTAAGGGTAGTTTTCGTACTGCCCGCGAAGGTCGTCGTTCATCCTGTGCCCTGCCCCCGAACCTTGCACGATTCACGTCCGGCTGTAGAATCGGCCCCCATGCGCGGGTATTTCGGCATAGGCGTAGAAGGGGTAAGCAAGCCGATCAATGTCGGTAACCTTATCCGTTCCGCCCACGCGTTCGGCGCCAGCTTCGTTTTCACCGTTTCCGCCAATTGCGACCTGACCGACAGTCCGGCCGACACGTCGAACACGTCGGCGCAGGTGCCGTTCTACCCCTTCGATTCGCTGGAGTCGATGCGACTGCCGGAAGGCTGCGCGCTGGTCGGCATCGAGATCGACGACCGTGCCGTCGAGCTTCCGAGCTTCCGCCACCCGCGATGCGCGGCTTACGTTCTGGGAATGGAGCGCATCGGCCTGTCGCCGGAACTGACGGCCTGTTGCGACCACCTCGTCAAGATTCCGACGCAATTCTCGCTCAATCTCGCGACCACGGGCGGGATCGTGATGTACGACCGGATGCTGTCGATGCGGAACTTCGCGAACCGCGCCGTCATGCCAGGCGGCGCGCCGGAGCCGCTGCCAGCGCACGAATTCGGAATGCCGGTGATCCGCAAGGCGGCGAAGTCCGGCTAGCCAATCGGGAGTATCATGACCTATCGAACGCTTACCATCTCGCTGATCGCAACCGTTTCCGTGCTGGGCGCAAGCGCCGCCGCCGGAGCGTCCATCGGCGAATTCAAGGACTGGTCCGCGCATGCAGAAGGCGACGGCGCGAAGAAGGTCTGCTGGATCTACAGCAAGCCGAAGAAGGACGAGGGCAAATATACCGCCCGGGGCGAGATCTACGCGCTGGTCACCCACCGGCCCGGCGACAAGGTTACCAACCAGGTCCAGTTCACGGCGGGCTATACGTTCAAGAAGGGCAGCGACGTTACGGTCGCGATCGGCAAATCGAAGTTCGAGCTGTTTACCAGTGGCGACACCGCCTGGGCACGGAACGCCAAGGACGACGCCGCCATCGTCGCTGCGATGCGGCGAGGCTCGACCATGATCGTCACCGGAACCTCGTCGCGCGGGACCGCGACGAAGGACACCTACTCGCTGTCGGGCGTAAGCGCGGCGCATGCCGCCATCGGAAAGGCCTGCAAGGTCAAATAGTTCGCGTGCCTTCGAACGGTTTCCCGTTTCACAGGAAATAGCCTAAACTTCGGTCACGATGACAAGCGTTTCTCAGACGACCGTTCCCTACATGAGGCGAAACGTCTCGCTGCTGGCCTTGTGCCAGGGCTATGCGCAGACGTCGGTCACCGTGGTCATCAGCGTCTCTGCACTCGCCTCGCTCCTGATTCTCGAGGACAAGTCGCTGGCCACGCTGCCGCATGCTTTCATGTGGGTCGCGACGGCCATCGCGGCCACGCCCGCCTCGCTGCTGATGAAACGCTACGGCCGGCGCGGCGGATTTGCGATCGGGTCGATTTTCGGCTTGCTCGGCTGCGCGTTCTGTACGGCAGGGCTTCACTACGGTTCGTTCGCGATCTTCGTCTGCGGCACGTCGTGTTTCGGCGCGTTCAACGCCTTCAACCAGTATCTCCGCTTCGCCGCGGCGGAAACCGCCGACGAGGCGTTCCGGCCGAAAGCCATTGCTCTGGTGATCGGCGGCGGCATCGTCGCGGCGTTCGTCGGCGGCGCGCTGGCCGGTCATACGAGCACGCTGTTCGTGCCGCAGTTCACCGCCACATACATCATTCTGGCGGTTTGTCCGATCCTGCTCGCGATCACGATCCAGTTCGTGCGGATGCCGGACGAGGCGAAATCCGCCGACGGCGCGGCCGCCGCGCCCGCATCGCGCGGCAGCGGCGGCTCCGGCAGGCCGCTTCTGGAAATCATGAAACAGCCCGCTTTCGTCGTCGCCGCAATCGGCACGTCGGTCTCGTGGGCGGGTATGATCCTGATGATGGCGGCCACGCCGCTTTCGATGAAGCTGTGCGGTCTGGAGCCCGACGTCCCCTTCGTCATCCAGTGGCACATGTTCGCGATGTTCGCGCCGTCGTTCTTCGCCGGCGCGCTGGTGACGCGCTTTGGCCACCTGAACGTCATCATGATGGGCTTCGCGCTGTTCTTCGTCGGCATCGCCGCGGGCCTGTCGGGCATCTCGGTCGCGCATTTCTTCATCACCAACGTCGCCATCGGCGCGGGCTGGAACCTGATGCTGATCGGCTCGACGGCGCTGCTGGTGACCTGTCACACGGACGCCGAAAAGGGCAAGGTTCAGGGCGCGAACGACACGATCGCCTACCTGCTCGCCGCCATCTCGTCGTTCTTCGCAGGCTATCTGCAGATCGAGGTGGGCTGGAACGCGGTCATGATCGCCATCGTCCCGCAGGTCGTCGTGGTCGGTGCCGCCGTTTGGTGGATGCGTTCGGTCCAGTTGCGGACGGCACCGGCCGAATAGGCGACCGAACGCCGGCCTTTCCGCCGCCGCCTGAGGGGCGCTTACTTCTCCCGTAAAGAACGCCGTATAAAACGGGAGAAAACAATCATGACAGTACGAATCCGGAATATCGCCAGTGGCATTCTTGCCGCAACGGTTGCGCTCGGGCTCCCGGCGGCGCCCGCCGCGGCAAAGACGCTCATCAAGATCGGCCATCCGCTCGCCGAGAAGACGCCGCTTCAGGTCTGGGGCGTGTATTTCAAGCAAGGCATCGAGAAACGGATGGGCGATCAGGTCGAGGTCAAGATCTACCCGGCCAGTCAGCTCGGAGCGGTCCCGCGGATGATCGAAGGCGTTCAGCTCGGCACCATCGAAATGGTCACGGTTCCGCCGGGCTTCTTCACCGGCATCGACCAACGCTATTCCATCCTGGCGGCCCCGGCTGTGTTCGAAGGGGTCGAGCACGGCCACCGGGTAACGCACGATCCGGAATTCAAGGAGATGTTCTGGAAGATCGGCGACCCCAAGGGGCTCAAGATGATCGCCATGTCCTGCGAAACGCCGTCCGACTACGCCACCGTAACGCCGGTCCACAAGATCGAGGACTTCAAGGGCCGCAAGCTCCGCGTCTTCGGCAGCAAGTTCGAGATCGAAACCCTTCGGCGACTCGGCGCCACGGGCGTGCCGATGCCGCTCAGCGAGGTGATCCCCGCGATCCAGCAGAAGGTGATCGACGACAACAAGGCCGGCATCACGGTGTTCGTGCCGTTCGGCTACCAGCAGGTCGCGAAATACATCCTGCGCGCCAGGGAATCGATCATCTGCATCAATCGGATGGTCAGCCACCGCTGGTTCAACAAGCTGCCCGCAGCGGTCCAGACGGCAGTCGCCGAGGAAGCGGCGAAAGCGGACGAGAAGATTCTCCAGTTCAACCTCGCGACGGTCGAGAAATTCTACGGAATCTGGAAAAAGACGGGCAGCGAGCTCCACGATTTCAGCCCGGAAGAACACGCGAGAATGATGAAGCTGCTGGAAACCGTCGGCGAAACGGTCCTCAAGGACCAGCCGAAAGTGCTGGAAGCCTATAACGTCATGAAGCGCGTGGCCGACCGGCTACGCAAAAAATAGCGCCGGAAGACCGTTTCGCACGGGCGGCAGGCCCGATACGGCCCGTCCCCGCCCGCGACAAGGCGAGGACGGTCTCAATCGACCCGGCCGACTTTCGGCCCTATATTGCGGCTATGCCGGCCGACATAACGATCACCCCGGAGGCGCCCCGGCGCCCGCCCGAAACGGGCCTCTCTCCCGCCGCTTCTCCCTCTACCGACGGGAGGACCGATCTCGTCGGCCTGTCGCGCGAGGAGATGACGGCCGTTTTCGCCGAGATGGGGCTGCCCGCCTTTCGCGTGAAACAGGTCTGGCACTGGATCTACCACCACGGCGTCCGCGATTTCGCGGAAATGAGCACCCTGGCCAAGGGCCTGCGTTACGACCTCGCGGAAAAGTTCACCATTTCGCGGCCCGGCGTCGTGACCGAGCAGACCTCGACGGACCGCACCCGCAAATGGCTGATGTCGTTCGAGGACGGCAAGATGGCCGAGGCCGTGCATATCCCGGAGGAGGACCGCGGCGCGGTCTGCATCTCCTCGCAGGTCGGCTGCACGCTCAATTGCCGGTTCTGCCATACCGGCACGCAGGTGATGGTGCGAAACCTGACGGCGGCCGAGATCGTCGGCCAGTTCATGCTGGCGCGCGATTCCTACGGCGAATGGCCGTCGTCGCTGGAGCCGCGCCAGCTCACCAACATCGTCATGATGGGCATGGGCGAGCCGCTCTACAATTACGACAACGTCGTGAAGGCGCTCCGCATCGTCATGGACGAGGAAGGCATCGGCGTGTCGCGGCGGCGCATCACGCTCTCGACGGCGGGCGTCGTGCCGATGATCCCGCAGGTCGGCGCCGACCTCGGCGTCCAGCTCGCGATCTCGCTGCATGCGGTGCGCGACGATCTCCGCGACGAGATCGTGCCCATCAACAGGAAATATCCGATAGCCGAACTGCTGGACGCCTGCCGCGCCTATCCGACGGCGCGCAACTCGCGGCGCATCACGTTCGAATACGTGATGCTGAAGGACGTCAACGACAGCCCGGCCGACGCGCGCGAACTCGTGAAGCTGATCTCCGGCATCCCCGCCAAGATCAATCTCATTCCCTTCAACCCGTGGCCGGGCGCGCCCTACGAGTGC
>JAYQUR010000071.1:0-12516 GCA_038148075.1 Alphaproteobacteria bacterium
TCGTCATGTTGCAGACGGTCATGCGGCCTTCGATCGACATGTTTTCGATCGGCTCGCCGGCATATTCGATGACGCAGCCGGTACCGCCGGCAGTACCGATCTTGCCGATGATCGCGAGGATGATGTCCTTCGCGACGACGCCCTCGCGGGGCGTGCCGTTGACGGTGATGCGCATGTTCTTGGACGGTTTCTGCAGCAGCGTCTGGGTCGCCAGCACGTGCTCGACCTCGGAGGTGCCGATGCCGAAGGCCAGCGCGCCGAGCGCGCCGTGCGTCGCGGTGTGCGAATCGCCGCAGACCAGCGTCAGGCCGGGCTGCGTGAAGCCCTGCTCCGGACCGATGACGTGCACGATGCCCTGGCGGACGTCGTTGATCGGAATGTAGGGAAGGCCGAATTCCTTCGCGTTCCTGTCGAACACCTCGAGCTGGATGCGCGAATCCTCGTTGTCGATCTCGTCGATGCCGCCGCGGCCCGGCGTTGTGGGCACGTTGTGGTCGGGCACGAGCAGATTGGCGCCGGGATCGCGCGGCTTGCGTCCGGCGTCGCGAAGACCGTCGAACGCCTGCGCACTGGTGATCTCGTGGATGATCTGGCGGTCGATATAGATGATGCAGGTGCCGTCATCCTTCTTCTCGACCAGGTGCGAGTCCCAGATCTTGTCGAACATCGTCTTGGGTTCGGCCATTCTTTCGAGTCTCCCTCAGGGCCGCGCGGCCGGAAATCCGCGCGGCGCTTTCATCCGTCGTAGTCCGTTCGTCCGTGGCAACGGCGCCTTTGCAGGCGTCCTTCGCTTCGAGGCGCCTTTTCAGGCGTCCTTCGCTTCGAGGCGCCTTTTCAGGCGTCCTTATTCTCGCCGCCCTGCTCTTCCGTCGCTGCCTCATCGACGGGCAGCGCTTCGGTCATCGCCTCGTCTTGGAGCTCGACGGCCTCGGCGGCGGTAGCCGGCGCCGACTTGTCCGCGGTGACCTGCGTTCCGATACGGCGGTCCACCTTCTCGGCGATGCGCGCGCTCTTGCCCCGGCGCGAGCGCAGGTAATAGAGCTTCGCGCGGCGGACGGCGCCGCGGCGCACGACCTCGATCTTCTCGATGCGCGGGCTGTACAGCGGGAAGACGCGCTCGACGCCCTCGCCGTACGAAATCTTGCGCACTGTGAAGGACGAATTGAGCCCCCGGTTCGAGCGCGCGATCACCACGCCCTCGTAGACCTGGATTCGCTCGCGCGTTCCCTCGACGACCTTGAAGTGGACGCGGACGGTATCCCCGGCGCCGAACTCCGGCACCGGCCGTTCCGCGACCAGGCGGTCCATCTCGGCCTTTTCGATGTTTTCAATCACGCTCATGGCTGTGTTCCTTTGCTGTCGTCCGGTCCCGCTCATACCGGTCCCAGAGATCGGGCCGGCGGGTCCGGGTAATCATCTCCGCCTGCTGCTTCCGCCAGGCGCAGATATTCTCGTGATGGCCGGACAGAAGAACGTCCGGCACGGTACGGCCGCACCAGTCGGCGGGCCGGGTGTAGTGGGGATATTCGAGCAATCCCCTGTTGAAACTTTCCTCGTCGAGCGAGGTCTCGGCGCCCATCACGCCCGGCAGCAGCCGGACGCAGGCATCGATCAGCGCCAGCGCCGCAGGCTCGCCGCCCGACAGCACGAAATCGCCGAGGCTGATCTCGATCACGTCGCGCGCCTCCAGCACCCGCTGGTCGACCCCCTCGTACCGGCCGCAGATCAGCGTGACGCCCGGACCGTCGGCAAACTCCTGCACGCGCGCCTGCGACAGCGGCTCGCCGCGCGGCGTGAGATACACAAGCGGCGCATCGGCAAGCGCAGCGTCCGCGATGGCGGCGTCGACCACGTCGGCGCGCATCACCATTCCGGGGCCGCCGCCGAACGGCGCGTCGTCGACCGTCCTGTGCGCGTCGGTCGCATAGCCGCGGATGTCGACGGTCTCGAGCGCCCATACGCCCTCGGCCAGCGCCTTGCCGGCAAGCGACGCGCCGAGCGGCCCCGGAAACATTTCCGGGAACAGCGTCAGCACCTTCGCCGTCCATCTATCCGTCGTCTGCGTCACCGTCTCAATCCGTCGTCTCTTGTCCGTCTTCTCTCTCGGTCTCTACCTCGCCGGGCGGATCGATCACGATCCGGCCCGCCGCCAGATCCACAACCGGAACCGCTTCCTTCGTGAACGGCACCAGCAGCGTCTGTTCCCCCGGCCCCCGGTCGATCTCCAGCACCTCCGTAGCGCCGGCAGGGATGATCGCCCTTATCGTGCCGACCGCATCGCCGTCCGCGGTCACCGCTGCCAGGCCGAGCAGGTCGGCATGGTAGTACTCGTCCTCGTCGGCGGCCGGCAGCGCATCCCGCGCCACGTAGAGCCTGAGGCCCTTCAGCGCCTCCGCGGCGTTGCGGTCGCCGATTCCGTCAAGCCGGGCGACCGCCATGCCGCCTTTGACCTCCAGCACCTCGACCGCGAAGGTCCGGCCGCCGTCCTCGTCCGACACCGGCCCGTAGGCCGCGACGGCTTCGGGGTCCTCGGTGAAGGGCTTGATCCGGACGGCGCCGCGGATGCCGTGCGCCCCGGCTATCGCCCCGACGCAGACCCGGTCGCGTTGCGCCGCGCCCTGAACCCGCATCGACGAGGCGACGGCCGCAGCGCCGGCGCCCCCGCGCCGGCCGGACGACCGGCCTGTGCTGCCGCGTGCCGTCGGACCTACTCCTCCTTCTTCTCTTCCTCTGCGGCCGGGGCCTCTTCGGCAGCCGCCTCCTCAGCAGGAGCCTCTTCGGCCGGCGCTTCCTCGGCGGCAGCTTCTTCCGCAGGCGCCTCTTCCGCTGCGGCTTCGGCGGCGGCGGCAGCCTCGGCGGCCTCCGCTTCTGCCTTCGCCTTCGCCGCCTCTTCCGCCTCGCGCATGCGCTCCAGCGTCTTGGCGCGCGGCGCGCTCTTCTTCGGCGATTCCCGGTATTCCGGCATCGCGATGATCTCGGCCTGGCCGAGGAACCGCGCCACGCGATCCGACGGCTTCGCGCCCTCGCCCAGCCAGTGGCGGATGCGGTCTTCCTTGAGCATCAGCCGCTCGGGATGATCCTGCGGCAGCATCGGGTTGTAGGTTCCGACGCGTTCGATAAAGCGGCCGTCGCGCGGCATCCGCGAGTCGGCGACGACGATACGGTAATAGGGGCGCTTCTTGGCACCGCCCCGGGACAGTCTGAGTTTAAGCGACATTAGGTTCCTAACCCTCCGGTTAATCGCAAATCACGCACCGCGCGGACGCGGCGCCGTTCTTCTCGGTTCGTTAACGCATTCCGCCGGGACCCATTCCCGGCGGCATCATGCCGGGGAGACCGGAGCGCATGAGCCCCTTCTTCCCCATCTTCTTCATCTTCTTCATCATCCGGGTCATCTCCTGGTACTGCTTCAGGAGCTTGTTGACGTCTTGTACGGACGTTCCCGACCCGTTGGCGATGCGGATCTTCCGCGACGCCTTGATCAGTTCCGGCTTCTTGCGCTCGGCGCGCGTCATCGAGCCGATGATGGCTTCCTGGCGGACGACCATCCTGTCGTCGATGTTGGCGGCGGCCATCTGCTGCTGGGCCTTCTTGACGCCGGGCAGCATGCCCATCACGCCGGTCAGCCCGCCCATCTTGCGAAGCTGGCGAAGCTGCGACGCGAAGTCGTCGAGATCGAACTTGCCCTGCTCCATCTTCTTGACGAGGCGTTCGGCCTCGTCCTGCTCGACCAGCTCGGACGCCTTCTCGACGAGGCTGACGACGTCGCCCATGCCGAGGATGCGCGACGCGATGCGGTCGGGATGGAATGCCTCGAGCGCGTCGAGCTTTTCGCCGGTGCCCAGCAGCCGGATCGGCGTGCCGGTCACCGCCTTCATCGACAGAGCGGCGCCGCCGCGCGCGTCGCCATCGTCGCGGGTCAGCACGATGCCGGTCAGCGCGAGGCGCTCGTTGAACGAGGTCGCGACGTTGACCGCGTCCTGGCCGGTCATCGCATCGGCGACCAGAAGTATCTCGGCCGGCTTCGCGGCGTCGCGGACCTCCGCGACCTCCTTCATCAGGTCCTCGTCCACGTGAAGGCGACCGGCGGTATCGAGGATGACGACGTCGTAGCCTCCCTTGCGGGCGGTATCCATCGCCCGGTCGGCGATCATCTTCGGCGTCTGCAACGGCACGATCGGCAGCGTGTCGACCTTTGCCTGTTCGCCGAGGACGGCGAGCTGCTGCTGCGCGGCCGGGCGGCGCACGTCGAGCGAGGCCATCAGGACCTTCTTCGCCTGACGCTCCTGGATGCGCTTCGCGATCTTGGCCGACGTGGTGGTCTTGCCGGAGCCCTGAAGGCCGACCATCATCACCGCAGCGGGCGCGGCGGCGCGAACCTCGAAATCCTGGCTTTCGGGGCCGAGCATCTCGACGAGGCGGTCGTTGACGATCTTGACAACCATCTGGCCGGGCGTGACCGAGCGCAGGACCTCCTCACCGACGGCCTTCTCGCGAACGTCGTCGATGAAATCCTTGACGACCGGCAGCGCGACGTCGGCCTCGAGCAGCGCGACGCGGATTTCGCGCATCGCGGCCGAGACATCGGCCTCGGACAGCGCGCCGCGCTTTTTCAGCCGGTCGAATATCTCGCCGAAACGATCTGTCAGCCCGTCGAACATCGTCTAAAGCAGGTCCGTTCGTTCAAATTCGAAGCCGATTCCTCGGCGCCCCCGAACGCGGCGCAACGCAGAAAGCGCCAGTGCGCGCACCTGCGCGGACTGGCGGACACCCGTAAGCGTTGAACGACGAATTGTCGTGGGCGGCGCGGAAACTAGGGGGGAAAGACAGTCAAGTCAAGCGTTGCGGGACCCGGAAAACGAAGCCGCAACATCTTCACGCCGCGCTTGCCGACGGCGCGACAACACGACCCGCGGGCAGGTCCACCGTCACTCTCGTTCCCTTGCCCAGCTCGCTCTCTATACGGAGAACCCCTCCGTGGAGTTCGGTCAGCGTCTTGGCGAGAGGCAGTCCAAGGCCGGTGCCATCGTGCCCACGAGCAAGAGAATTGTCGATCTGTACAAATGGTTCCAGCGCGTTGGGAATTTCCTCGGGCGACATGCCGGTTCCGGTGTCGGCAACCGCGAGCCGCACACCACCGTCGTTGAGCAGGCCAGCTGACAGAGTGATATGGCCGTCGGCCGGTGTAAACTTGATGCTGTTGCCAAGAAGGTTGATCAGTATCTGCGTCAACTTCGTATGGTCGGCGACGACGAGACTGTCGCACACCGGCGGCTCGCACCTGGCAGACAGTCGGAGGCCTGCAGCGGATATCAACGGCGAGACCACCCGTTCGGCCTTGCTGAGCAGACTGCCGACGCTGAATCGGGTTTCGTCGAGCGCAAGCGTTCCCGATTCGATCTTCGAAATATCCAGAATGTCGTTGATGACCTGGAGCAGGTGTACTCCGCTCTCGTGAATATCGCCGGCGAAAGCGAGATACCGCTCGTTGCCGACCGGACCGAAGGCCTGCTGGCGGAGAAGATCGGCAAAACCTATTACGGAGTTGAGCGGCGTTCGAAGTTCGTGGCTCATATTGGCGAGAAAGCGCGATTTCGCGATGTTCGCCGCCTCCGCCTTTTCCTTCTCGGCCTCGAGCATTGCGGTTCTTTCCCGCACGCGAGCTTCCAGATCGTCGTTCATCCTCCTCAGGTCGCGCTCGCGCGCGTC
Source organism: Alphaproteobacteria bacterium (assembly GCA_038148075.1). Classification (GTDB taxonomy): domain Bacteria; phylum Pseudomonadota; class Alphaproteobacteria; order MPNO01; family UBA830; genus JAYQUR01. The sequence continues at coordinate 5,710 of JAYQUR010000071.1, forward strand.
AATCAATGCCGACATCTCGTTGTAAGCGTGGACCACCACTCTGAGCTCATCGCGGCCGCGCACGGGAACCTCGATTCGCTCGCCGGTCTCCGACTTGAGCCGGATCGCCTGGAGCAACCGGGCGAGCGGCCGGCTCACGATTAGCCGAAATCCGGCCGCTGACGCGACCAGGGCGAAGACGAACGCGACGAAGATGATGGAGGCGGCAATCGTGTATTCCAGCTGCTGGGCCTAGACAAGCTCCCGGTCCGTATATCGCAGGCGAAGCGACGTCGTTCCGTCAGCGGCAACCGGCATGACGAGGGAATGGGCGGTTTCCTGGCCCTTGCATCCGATAGCCGCCGGATAGGCGACGATCGGCCCGCCCTGCTCATCCAGGAATTCCCCGCAAAGAAAAGCCCGATCGACGGCGAGCATGCCGATCAGATCCCTGCCGACCAACGTCTCCGCGCCGGGGGGAAGCCGCGACAACGCCTGCGCAACGCGGCCGGCGTGATTGCCGATGCGGGCAGCGAGATGGTCGCGATCCTGACCGGTCTCGAACTCGACTACGAGCCAGATGCCCGGAACTGTCATCAACACGAAGACCGGTCCCAGAATCAGAAGGAATTTCGCGAGCAGACTTCGCAACGGACGAAGACCGGTTCTTGGCGGAGAGACGGCACAATCCCGCTTCAGCTGCCTGGTTCTCTTAATTCGCCGCGTCATTCTTTAGGAAACGCATCAAGATGCCATGGTTCGCTTCAACGGCATGGAATACCGAATAGGCGGCACCGTTTCGCGCGACATAAAAATCTAGATCGACCTTTTCACCCGCTTCGTTCCGGAAATCGAAGCACAGGACGAAGAATGCGCCGCGGTGCATGATCTTTGGGTGGGCGCTCACGGGGTAGAGGCGCCGCACGGCTCCGGTTTTCTCGTCGAGCCGCAGGAACGCACCGTCGACGGTCCGGCTGTCGATGTGACGCTGCATGGCGGCCTGTAAAGAGGCCTTCTCCTGGACCGACACCGCTTCGGCGATCGCGGATGCTGTCAACGAGGTCGCCATAGTGGCGACAAACGCGACGAAACGCGTGGTTCTGAACATCGCAATCTCCCCTGTCTTCTTAATTGATCGTCCACGTAAGGTCGCAAAGGCTTGTTAAATTTCTCTTAAAGGTTGTCTCCCGCCCGCCGGCTCCCGATGAGGCCCCGTTCGGAACCCGAGTCATTCCTGGGAGTTGCGGAGCCCACGAGCCCTCTACCGGATTTCCGCTAACCGCGGTTTGGAGTCGCTGCGGCGCGCGAAAAGAGTCCGTTCCGTGACCTGCGTCACAGATTCCGGCGCGAGGGTGACGGCGATCACAGGCGGATCGGACGTTCGGGCCTATTTCTCCGATATCGAGACCGCACATGCCCGGGAGCCCGCCATGAAGACCCTCGCCATATTCTACGTCGCCGCCGTCATCCTGCTCGGCGTCGCCGCCGCCGCCGCGGTCGAGCGCTCCCGCGACATGACCGATACGGGCATTGTCGTCATCGCCCCGGGCATCGCCGGCCTGCAGAGCCGCTGATACGCCACCCCAAGCCTGGAGGGCGAAACGGAAAGGGGACGGTCCTTCGGGCCCGTCCCCTTTTTGCTGAACGGCAGCGGCCCGCGCGCCCTACTCCCGGAAGTCGGGGTAAAGCCGTTCGGCCATCCTGAGACAGGCCGGCCAGTCCTTGCCGCCGGCGAGCGAGCGGCCTTCCTTCTCGACCTGCGCGGCGGCGAACTCGCAGGCTTCCTCGTCGGGGAAGGTCAGGTTCTCGTAGCCCGCGCTCAGCGCCGCGATCTGGCCGCGGCAGGCGAATTCGAGGAAGTGATGGGTGACGAACGCCTCGGGCACGGATTCGGCCAGCACGAGCGAGCCGTGATTGCGCAGCAGCGCGACGCGGCGGCCCTCGATGTCCTTGAGCAGCGGATCGCGCATGAACAGGTTGAACTCGAAGCCCTTGAAGTCGTGATAGGCGATGCGGTTATGGAACCGCATGGCGTGCTGGTTGACGGTCAGCAGGCCGAACTTCTGCGACGACACGCCCATGTTGGCTTCGGTGTGGGTGTGGAAGACGACGTTTACGTCCGCGCGCGCCTGCAGGATTCCGGCATGGATGATCAGCCCGCCGCCCTTCAGCTTGGGTGCGCCCGCGGTTACCGGATTTCCGTCGTAGTCGTATTTCAGCAGGTTGGAGGCAGTCACCTCCTCGAACATGATGTTGTGCGGCTTGATCAGGATATGACCGTCCTCGCCCGGCACCCGCGCCGACAGGTGATTGTAGGTCAGGTCGCTTACGTAATAGTGCGCGATAAGCCGGTAGGCGCAGGCGAGGTCGACGCGCGTCTTCCACTCCTCCGCGCTGACCTGGTCGCGAACCGACATGTCCTGTTCGATGGCGGCGACTGCCATGGCGTCTCTCCCTGTCCGTGTGCAGGCAAAGAGTGTCCCGCCGCGCCGGAGGCGTCAATCGCCGTATTGCAACGCCGGTCGGTTCATCTAATGTGCGCCCATGAAACGGTCCGAGCGAAAGATCGTCGGCTGGCGCGAATGGGTCGGCCTGCCCGATCTGGGGATTTCCCATATAAAAGCCAAGATGGACACGGGCGCGCGCACGTCCGCGCTCCACGCGTTCGACATCGAGCCTTTCCGGAAACGCGGGCAGGACTGGGTCCGCTTCGTCATCCATCCGGCGCAGCGCGACGATACGCTCGTGGTCCGCTGCGAGGCGGAACTGGTCGAGACGCGGACGGTCACCAACTCCGGCGGCCACCGCGAGAAGCGTCCGGTCATCCTGACCACGCTCAGGGTCGGCGACGACGACTGGCCGATCGAACTGACGCTGACCAACCGCGACGAGATGGGCTTCCGCATGCTGCTCGGCCGCCGCGCGATGCACCGCCGGCTGATGGTCGATCCCGCCCGGTCCTTCCAGGGCTACAAGGCGGAGCGGCGGCGGGCGGCAAGATCCGCACCGAAGATCGTAAGCCTGGACGACGGCATCCGTCCGGTCCGGCTCGGCGACGACGAAGAGGAATAGGAGCTGGCGGCGGCGCCCCGTTTCGGGAGACGCCGGACCCGCGCTCCCGAAAGGAGATACCATGAGAATCGCCATGCTGGCGCGCAACCCGCGCCTTTACTCCCATCAGCGCCTGGTCGAGACGGCGGAGGCGCGCGGCCACGAAATCGACGTCATCGACACGCTGCGCGTCTACATGAACATTTCGGCCCACAAGCCGGACGTGCGCTACCGCGGCGAAGTGCTGCCGAGATACGATGCGGTGATCCCGCGCATCGGCGCGTCGATCACGTTCTACGGTCTCGCCGTTCTCCGACAGTTCGAGATGATGGGCACCTGGTCGCTCAATGAGTCTGTCGCCATCGGCCGGTCCCGCGACAAGCTGCGTTCGCTGCAGCTGCTGTCGCGCGCCGGCATCGGGCTGCCGGTCACCGGCTTCGCCCATTCGACCCGCGACACCGAGGACCTGATCGACATGGTCGGCGGCGCGCCGCTGGTCATCAAGCTTCTCGAGGGCACCCAGGGCATCGGCGTCGTCCTCGGCGAGACGCACTCGTCGGCCAAGTCGGTTATCGAGGCTTTCCGCGGCGTGAACTCGAACATCCTCGTCCAGGAATTCGTCAAGGAGGCCAAGGGCGTCGACATCCGCTGCTTCGTCATCGGCGGCAAGGTCATCGGCGCGATGATGCGCAAGGGCGCGGAGGACGATTTCCGCTCCAACCTTCACCGCGGCGGCAGCGCCTCGGTCGTCAAGATCACGCCCGAGGAACGTTCCACCGCGATCCGCGCCGCCAAGACGCTCGGCCTCAACGTCGCGGGCGTCGACCTGCTGCGTTCCAACCACGGGCCGGTGGTGATGGAAGTCAATTCCTCGCCGGGGCTGGAAGGTATAGAAAAGGCCACCGAGATCGATATCGCCAGCAAGATCATCGAGTTTCTGGAGAAGAATGCCAAGCCAGGCAAAACCCGAACCCGCGGCCGCGGCTAAACCCGCCTCCCGCAAACGGGGGGAACGGGCGCCCGCGCGCGCGCCGTTCGAGATCGGCGGCGTTTCGGTCGCGGCCGGCACGCGGGCGACCGTCGACCTGCCGATCAGCGTCCTGTTCGACCACACGCCGATGTCGATGTCCGCCCGCATCGTCCACGGCCGGCGGCCGGGACCTGTCCTGCTCGTCTGCGCCGCCGTCCACGGCGACGAGATCAACGGCGTCGAGATCATCCGCCGGGTCCTGCGGCTCGCCTCTCTCGCGCGCATGAGCGGGACGCTTGTCGCGGTGCCCGTGGTCAACACGTTCGGCTTCATCAACCAGTCTCGCTACCTGCCCGACCGGCGCGACCTCAACCGCAGCTTCCCGGGCAGCGCCAAGGGCTCCCTCACGAGCCAGGTCGCGCACCTGTTCACCACCGAGGTCGTGGCCAACTGCACCCACGGCATCGACCTTCACACCGGCGCGATTCACCGCGCCAACTTTCCGCAGATCCGCGCCAACCTCGCGGACCCCGCGGTGCGCGAAATGGCGCACGCCTTCGGCGTGCAGCTGCTGCTCAACGCCAAAGTGCGGCCCGGCTCCCTCCGCGAGGCCGGCACGCGGCACGCCATCCCGATGCTGGTCTACGAGGCCGGCGAGGCGCTGCGCTACGACAGCGAATCGATCCGCACCGGCTTCCGCGGCGTCGTCAACGTGATGCGCTTCCTCGGCATGCTGCCGCCGGCGCGCGCGGGCAGCCGGCGCAGCATTCCCGCGGAGGCGCAGGCGGTCGCGCAGTCGAGCGTCTGGGTGCGCGCGCCGGCCGGCGGCCTGCTGCGCAACCCGGTCCGGCTCGGCGCGTGGGTCGAGGAAGGCGACAGCCTCGGCGTGATCGCCGACCCGCTGGGCAGCGCCGAGAAGCGGGTGATCAGCGGCACCGAGGGCATCGTCATCGGGCGAACCAACCTGCCGGTCGTCAACCAGGGCGACGGGCTGTTCAACATCGCGCACGTCTCCGATCCCGATATCGCCCAGGAGGCGGTCGACATCTTCCGCGACGACCGCGAGAGCGAGGGCGGATAGCCCGCCGTCCGGCGGCCGCACCGGTCCGACACCGGAACCCGCAAAACAACCCCATGCACCCGAAAGGAAGGCCGCGTCGTCGCAATCCGCGAGCATCGCCACCGCCGCGCTCATGCGGCGGATGAAACTCCCGAGCCAGCGGCAGCGGGGAATCGGCAAGGCTGGAGATGCGGATTTCGGGAGCCGGAGCGGCGGGTCCGTCGACGGGGGCGGGGCCGACGACGGGATCGGGGCGGAAATTCCATCGGGGGGAGCCCGGCACGCAAGACGGTCGGCGACGACCCGGCCTCTACTCGGGCAGTTGCGCCTCGCGGACGTCGGGGAAGTCGAGGCCAGTGAAGACGCGGTCCTTGAGATAGTCGGGCTTCTCGCCGGTCAGGCAGGCGAAGATGGCGCGGAAGTGATTCACGTTGCTCATCGTATCGTAGAGCAGCGAATTGCAGCGCGGCGGAAGGCGCCACGCGCTGAGCACGGCGGAGCGTTCGCGGACCACTGTCGGCGAGCGTTCGCCGGCGGCACGCGAGAAGCCGGTGCCGTGGTCCGCGGTGACGACGACGATGGCGTCGGGCGCCTTCAGTCGGATCATGTCGACGAACCGGATCAGCAGCTTGTTGGCGCATTTGACCGTCTTCACGAACGGCGTCTTCTCGTCGGTCTGGCGGTCCTGCCGATTCTGGCGCTGCAGGTCGGACTGCGCCAGCTTGTCCTGGAAGCTGCAGTCCTCCTCGTAGAGGTTGTCGTGCACGCCAAGCTCGTGCACCAGCAGGAAGAGCCGGTCGAACGAAAAATCCTCGACGACGCCGATCAGATCCTCGAGCCGGTATTCCTGGCCGGCGGAGATCTCGCCGTAGAGCGCGGGCGAGACGTACGACAGCAGCACGGGCATCGGCGTCGTCAGCAGGAACTCCCACACCCCGTAGGGGATGCCGCTGCTGTTGACGATGCAGGTGTGATCATAGTTCGAGCACAGCCGCTGGCCCGAGGTCACCATGCGGTAGCCGAGCTCCCCGAACCGGCGGGCGACGGCGTTGCGGCCGCTCATGATCGGCCGGACCTCGGAATAGGTCGATATCTCGTTGTCCGTGCCGTCCATCAGATAACGCATCGACAGCGTATTGGAGATCGACAGGTTGCTGAAGAAGTAGTTCGAGGTGGAGCGTTTCAGCGTGCGAAAGCCGCGCGCCTCGAGCGCGCGGATGAAGTCTGCACTGTCGTATCCGGTCTGGCGCCGGAGCTCGTCCGGTCGGGTATAGGTGTCGACGATGATGTAGACGACCGGCGGCAATTTGCGCGCTTCATCGGGCGCCGCTGCGTCGCCCGACGACGCGGTCCGGGACGGAGCCCCCGGGGCTGACGTTCCCGACGGCGCGGCGGGCAGTGCCGCGATTTCGGCGACGAGACCGGCAGTCGCCGCAAGGAAGCCGATGCCGCCGACCGTGGTCAGCAGGATGAAATTGCGCCGGCGCGCCGTCAGCAGCCAGGCGAGCACCGCCGCCGCGAGCGCGAGCACCGCCCAGACTCCGAGGATCGACGCCGACACGCCGGCCCAGGAGAGGCCGGCACGCACCGGCTGGACCATGAAGAAGAAGAAGGCGCCGACGCAGACGACGGCGGCGACGCGCTCGCGCGACGCGGCGCCGAGCACCACATAGCCGAGAAACAGGATCGCCGCAGCAGCGGCGAAGACGGCCGCGGAGACGCCCAACACCAGTCTCTTAAACACATC
>JAYQUR010000072.1:0-12486 GCA_038148075.1 Alphaproteobacteria bacterium
GAGGTACCTTCATCGCATATCACCGTGGTTGGCAAGGTTCGTGCTTGCGTCGCGGCCGTCGAGCGTCACGCGCCTTTCGGCGGCCATCGGCTCGCTGCTCGAAGAGTCGACTGACGCGTGGAAGGTGCTGGTCGATGCGGCGAACGCACACGACGTCTGGCGGCAGGCCGGCGAGATCCAGGTCTACCGGACGAAAGCCGCCTGGGACGTGGCGGCGCCCACGCACGATCTGCGCCGTCAGTTCGGCGCGACGCTCGAGGAGGTGTCCCTTGACGAGATGCGCCAGCTCGAGCCGGCACTGTCGCCGGACCTTTACCGCGGCCTGTTCGCCCCGGACGCCGTCTCCCTGACCCATCCTTTGCACCTGTCGGAACGCCTCGCCGATCTGATCCGCAGGAATGGCGGCACGATCCTGCGGGAAAACGTCACCGATATCGTTTGCGGCAACGATGGAGAGGCGGATCGGATCGTGACCGACAGAGGCGAACATGCGGTCGACGCGCTCGTCATCGCCGCCGGCGCATTTTCCCGACCATTTTCAAAGTCCATGGGGGCCCGCCTGCCGCTCGATACCGAGCGCGGTTATCACCTCTGGCTACCCGATCCAGGCATCGAGTTGCGGCGGCCGGTCCTGATCGGAGACCACCGCTTCGGGGCGGTGCCGATGACCGGCGGAATCCGCCTCGCCGGCATGGCCGAACTCGCGGGGCTGGATCTCCCGCCGTACTGGCAGCGTGCCGACATTCTCGGCCGGCTGGCAAAACGTTTCATCCCCGACCTGCGCCTCGACGGCGCCGAGAGGTGGATGGGCTATCGGCCCTCGATGCCGGACAGTCTTCCGGTGATCGGGCGTGCGCCGGGTCGCCGTGATGTCTATCTTGCCTTCGGTCACGGCCATCTCGGCCTGACGATGGGAAGCGTAACCGGACGGCTTATTGCGGATCTGGCAGCGGGACGAACGCCGGGTATCGACCTCGCGCCGTTCCGTGCAGAACGATTCTAGAGAAAACGAAACCGAACAGAGGCGATACTCGAATGATCATCTTCCCCGAGCCGCTGACGAAGCTTGTCGCCGCGATTTTCGAGCGGATGGGAAGCCCGCGTGACGAGGCCGAGCTGGTGGCGGGCTCGCTGGTGAAGGCGAACCTGATGGGCCATGACAGCCACGGGGTCGGACTGGTGTCGACCTACGTTCGCCATTATCGCGAGGGGCTTCTGAAACCGGGGACGCCGGTTGACCTCGCGAAGGACGACGGCGCCATTCTGATGTTCGACGGCAAGCGCGGCTTCGGCCGTCGCGTCGGCGGCGAGGCGATGGACGCTGCTGTCGAGCGATGCCGCGACACGGGCGTCGTTCTGATGACGCTTCGCAACGCGCATCACATCGGCCGGGTCGGCGCCTACGGCGAGATCGCGCAGGCGGCGGGATTCATCTCCCTGCATTTCGTCAATGTCGTCGACCACATACCGTCTGTGGCTCCCTGGGGCGGCGGAGAGGCGCGGTTCGTGACCAATCCCGTCTGCATCGCAGTCCCGGGCACCGAGGCGACGCCGCCGACGCTGCTCGACATGGCGACGAGCCGAGTCGCGATGGGTAAGGCACGCGTGGCGCTGTCGAAGGGACAGCAGATGGCCCCGGGACTGATGATCGACGCGAACGGGCGCCCGACGACCGATCCGGCGGTCATGTACGCCGATCCGCGCGGTGCGTTGCTGCCGTTCGGCGAGCACAAGGGATCGGGACTGGCGTTGATGTGCGAACTGCTTGCCGGCGGCCTGTCGGGCGGCGGCACGATCCAGCCGGAGAATCCCCGGCTTCATTCCATCATCAACAACATGTTTTCCGTGATCGTCGATCCCGAGCGGCTGGTCGACATCGACTGGCTGCGGGCCGAGATCGACGCGACGGTCGCCTACGTCAAATCCGCGCGCGAAGGAGAAGCCGGCAAGCCGGTTATCGTGGCAGGGGATCCGGAACGCGCGCGGACGGCGGAACGGACCGCGGACGGCATCGATATCAACGACGAGGCGTGGGAGGAAATGCTCGCGGCCGCGGTCGGCCTCGGGCTCGACGAGCGTCAGATTGCGGAGCTGACGGCGTAGCTTCGGGCGAGACGACCGCAACGGCCGCTCGAATTCATCGGCGGGCCTCGCCATGCGGGCCGTCCGGCCGGCAGGATAACTCGTCCGTTACAGCTTGATGTCCACCCGGGGGCTTGCCCCGACGTCTGGATCGATCTCGGGACCGCAGCCAAACAGGCGGGCGGGAGCGATTGCGTGCGCCTGCGTGAGGCGCGCGATAACCGCATCGGTTCTTCGGCGAGCCAGATCGACGGCTTTTGCGCGGGCGGTCGCCTTGTCCTGTTTGGCGAAGAACGCGACGTCGGCCGCTGTTGCGGTTCCGCATACCGATGGCGTTTCGTCCCCGTCTTTGCGGAGAAAGGCGCCGATCTCCGCGATGCGGTCCGTCAGTTCCGGCGTCAGCGCCGCGGATCCGGTTCCGAAGGGCAACGGCTTGATGGCGATCTTGGAATTGCCGACGGCGTCCACGACGGCGAAAACCGCACCGAGCGGAAACGCGATCTTGACCGCGGTGAAGATCGTCTCCTTCAGAACGCTACCCACCGCCTGACCGATGGCGTCGCTAAGATCGAATTCGGGATCGGTCAGCGACCCCTTCACCGGGATCGACAACCTGACGATGCCCTTGTCGTCCTGGAGGAGGGACAATGCCGTTTCGACCGGCGGAGCGGCGTCCTTCGCCCTGCGCCGGTCGCCCGCGTCCCGAGCCGTCGAGGCGGGCGGATCGCGGAGCTGCATCCTGCTGATCACGATGGTCGACTTCGCATCGAGTGCGTTCGCCTCGATCGACAGGTCGACCTTCGCGTCGGCACGCCCTTGTTTCACTTCCCGTTTGAGGGTCGGCAGCAGATAGGGATTGAATTTGAATAGCTCGATGCCGTCGAACGTCAGATCGATCCTTGCCGAGACTTTATCGATGTCGGGCTTGAACGTGCCGCGGGCAGCCACCCGTCCGTAGTTGCCGAACTCGGCCTCAAATTCGATGCCGGCATTCGAACCGGGCTTGGCGGTGTCGGCGTCGGAAACTTCTAAGGCGAGCGACGTCGTCTCCAGTTCGAGGGCAGGCTTCGTCGATTTGTCGACGAAGACGATTTTCGCGTCGGGCAGACTGGCGCGTCCGATACGGACGGAAGCCGATCGCTTTCGGGCTGCGTCGGCGTCCTCCGCACCGCCCGGTGAGTCCGCACGTTCTCCATCCGATGTTGCCCCGGGCAGGACAAGCTCTCCCTTCGCGTCGCGGACGAGCCGCACTACCGCACCGGCGGCGCGTATATCGCCGACCGAAACCCGTGGCCCGTCCTGCAGCACCACGTTCGCGGCATCCACGGAACCGAGGGCGGCGCGAAACCCGTCTGCCGTGGCGGCTCCCGGTTCGACGGACAGTCCTGTCATCGACAGGCGCCCAGCAGCGGCATCCTTGCCGGTGAACGTAACAGCCTCGGCGCGAAGCTCCTGCATGCCCGCGATTGTGGCGCGGTCCCCGTCGCCCATCCGCACCGATGCGCCTGCAAGCCGGACCGCGCCGGAAGCGCGGATGCCGTCGCCAGCGGCTTCCGCGCCGGCGCTTCCCGCCCAGCCGAGGCTTCCGAGGACGATGTGCACTGCCTGGGCGGGCATCGATATCGTCGCATCCCTGCCATCCAGGGAACCGTCGATCTTCCATGTCGCACCGCGATCGGCGTTGCCGTCCAGCAGCGCCTTTCCCGACCACATGGCGGTCTTGTTCGCGGCGATCCACGCGCCGTCGCGCGATTGCGCCCGCGCGTCCTCGAGGGAGAGCGGGCCGGAAACCGCGAAGCTGAGACTGCCGTCCGCCGCTCTGTCGAACCGGAATTCGTTGTCCTTTCCAGAGAACGAACCGGCGCTGCCCTGCACGCCCGAGCCGGGCAGGGCGAGATCGAAGCGGCCCGCCTCTATATCCGCCCGGGTTTTCGCCGAGATAGACCCGTCGCCAGCGAATGCAAGGTGAAGCTCCCGATAGACGAGATCGAGCGAATCGGCGCCGAAACGCTCGACGCCGGCCAGCCTTATCGAGCCGTCGAGACCGGTAATCGATGCCTTGCCGCTTAGATTGCCCGATAGGTCGGCCGTACCGGGCGGCAGCGACAGGACGACATGTGCGGATGCGCGTATGTCTTCACCCGAGACCGCAATGCCGGTATCGGGCTGCACGAGCCGCGATGCCGACAGGCGGGCATTGAGTAGCCCGGCTATTCCGCCCGGCTTTCCGCCGTTCGACGGGGAGAAGGCGATGCCGTTCTCGCCGGTCGAGAAGGTTGCCGAGCTGCTGTCCAGGCGGGTGTCGGACGCCAGGTTCGCAAATCCGAACCCGGAGGCTTCGGCGGTGCCCGACGCCTTCACCGCGGGGAGCATATAGGCGGCCTCAAGTGCCAGGGATCGGCGAATCGCGGCTGATCCTTTCCATGACAACTCTTTGGCTTGGGCCCGGAACAGCGTTGTGCCGAGAACGAAATCGCCGAGGCCGAGGGTGCCGTCGAACGAGGCCATCCCGTCGCCTCCGGCGATCGCGAGGCGGATATCGCCGACGACGCGCGCCGTACCGGCGACATGCTTGATGCGGCCGGAGGCGAAAAGCGGTTCGTATATCGACAGATCGATACCGGTTGCGGAAATCGCCAGCGTTCCCCGCGGATCGGGGCGGAACGGGTATACCCTGCCTTCAGCCCGGACGGTCCCGCCGGCAGCGCTGGCTTCCAGTCGCAGCGTCGCCGGCTCGTCCGGGCGGAGCGTCGACAGGGCTTCGACCTGCAGCCGGGCGATCCTCGCCTTGAACGTGTCGGAACCGACGGTCACCGCGACATCGCTGTCGGACAGCAGGATTTCTTTCGCTTCGACGTCCCACGGGCGCTCGACTTCGGGCGTGCCGTCTTTCGCGCCCGTACCGAAACCCATCTGGATCCCGCCGATCCACCAGTTGCCCCGATCGTCGCGGCGAAGCGCGACATTCGCGTCCGAAACCGTGAGGTGCTGGATCGTTACCTGCCGGCTGGCAAGCGCGGCCAGGCCGATCTTCAGCTTGGCCGAGCCGACGGTAATCCGGGTGCCGTCGGGGCCGATCGCCCGAAACTGCCGGATTTCCATTCGGCCGGTTACCGGGTTGATGCGGATACCGTCGATCTCCGTCGACTTCGCGCCGAGATCGTCCAGCGACTGGTTGATTTGCCAGCGCGCGATGTCCGGGAGAAGTCCGATCGCGGCGAAACAGACGATCAGCGCCGCCGCAAACAGGGCGGCGAATTTATGGAGACGGGCGTCAGGCTGCGTGGCTGGGTGGCGGTCGTCGGGCATTTACAGAAGACATTGGTTTTTGCAGTGCAAAATCAACTGCCGATACCGGACTTGTGGATACCAATTGCGGCATTTTTATGATGTCTTCGGCTTGTTTTCCGCCTGCTGCCCATAGGCTTGGGCGCGCTAATCCGCTAGTTTTTCGGACGGAAGATTCACAGGGACCAGGGACGAGGCTAAATGTCACACGATATCCAGATTACCATCGCCGCCGGCGACATGGACCGCATGGCCGCAATCAAGGACGGCCGCGTAAAGGTCGAAGGCTGCGACGTCACCTTTATTCCGATGGAGCCGGAGGAGGTGTTCTTCCGGGCGTTCCGGTATGCGGAGTTCGACTGCTGCGAGTTGTCGTTCTCGAGCCACATGCGGGTAACCTCGCAGGGCAAGGCGGACTATGTCGGTATCCCGGCGTTCGTCAGCCGCGTCTTCCGGCATTCCGGCTTCTACATCCGGACCGACCGGGGGATCGAAAAGCCGGCGGATCTCCGCGGCAAGCTCGTCGGCGTACCCGAATATCAGATGACCGCGCCGGTCTGGATGCGCGGCATTCTCGAAGACGAATACGGCATCAAGCCGGAGGAAATTCGCTGGCGATCGGGCGGTCAGGAAGAGGCCGGCCGCGACGAGCGTACGCCCTTCGAGGCGCCTCCCGGCCTCGATCTCGAACCGATCCCCAACGACCGGACCCTGGTCGAGATGTTCGAGGCGGGCGAACTGGACGCCTTGATGACGGCGCGCGCGCCGTCGAGCTATTCGCTCGGCAAGCCGAACATCGACCGCCTGTTCCCGAACTTCCGCGAGGTGGAGAAGGAATATTACCGCAAGACCAAGATGTTCCCGATCATGCACCTGATGGGGCTGCGCAAGGACCTCCACGAGAAATACCCGTGGCTGGCGGGGAGCCTCTACAAGGCGTTCGTCGCGTCGCGCGACCTGGCCTACGAGCATGTCGCGAAAACCGCAGCGCTCGGCGTCACGCTCCCGTGGGTCGACGCGGAACGGCTCGATACCGTCGCGCTGATGGGCAACGACTACTGGCGCTACGGCATCGAGGAGTCGCGACACGAAATCGAGGCGCTCGCGCGCTACTCCTACAGCCACGGTCTGTCCGAACGGCTTCTGACGCCGGAGGATCTCTTTGCGGCTTCGACATTCGTGTTATCGAAGATATGATCGCCGCGACACCGCACAACTGAAGAACAGGCGAGGAAAGGGACGTCCGATGGAGCTTCCCTCCAGCGACAATATCTACGCGCTCAAGGTCGACGATTTCGATACCGCGCAATTGCTGACGAACGCGTCGCGCCAGCGCGACGAGCGGGGGCTGCAGGACGTGTTCATCGTCGATGCGGATTCTCACCACTACGAGACGGAGGCTGTCGGCGAACTGCTCGACTACATTCCCGATCCGGTGATGAAGCAGCTCTCGATGTCGGCGCTCGGCGTCGCGCGCAAATCGCGGGGCTTTCCGTACTCCCGCGTTGGTTACCAGGACATGGGCGGCCGCATCACGCGGGAGCCGTTGCGCGGGCTGGAAGAAACCACGCCCGCCGGCGGGCATCGCGATGTCCAGCTTGCCCTGAAGCGCATGGATTCCATGGGCGTCGACGTCGCGGTCCTGTTGCCCACGCCGATGATGCTGATGGGCATGCATCCTCAGGTGGAATTCGAGGTACAGATCGCGCAGGCCTACAATCGGTGGCTGGTCGAGAAGGTGCTATCGGGTTCTGACCGGTTGAAGTCGTTCGCCTACCTGCCGTTCAACGATCCCGAGGCGACCTACCGGATGGTCCAGGAATTCAAGGACGAGCCGGGCATCGTGGGCTTCCTCGTCACGTCGGTTCGCCAGAACGCGGTTCACGAGAACGTCTACGCAAAGACCTATTCGGCCATTCAGGATGCGGGCAAGGTTCTCTCCTTCCATACCGGCTACGACTGGGACGACCCGACCTTCGGCAGCCCCAGCCGGTTCGTCGCCGTGCAGGCGATCGGCTATCCGTTCTACAACGTCGTGCATTGCGTGAACTGGCTGTGCAACGGCATGCAGGAACGCTTTCCCGAACTCAAGGTACTGTGGATGGAGGGCGGGCTTGCCTGGGTTCTCTGGGTCATGCAGCGGATCGATTCCGAATACCGCATGCGGTCGTCCGAGTGCCCGGCCCTGAAGAAGCTGCCCAGCCACTACATGCGCGACATGTATTTCACGTCGCAGCCGCTGGAGAACGGCAACAGCAAGCTGCTGGAATCCACCTTCAGGGCGATGGATGCGGGCGATCAGGTTCTCTACGCGTCCAATTACCCGCTCCCGGACATGGACGTGCCGTCCGTTATCTGGGACCTGGAGTTCCTCGACGAGCAGCAGAAGCGGAACATTCTCGGCGAGAACGCACGCAAGCTGTTCGGGCTCTGAGGCCCGGCAGCCGTTTCCCGGAAAACCGCGTCATGCTGAAACTTATCGGCGTCTACTTGTCGCCCTACACGCGGCGCGTCGGGATTTCGCTCGAGCTCCTGGGCCTTCCGTTCGAGCATCTCGCGTTATCGAACGCGAACCAGGCGGATGAAATCCGGGAATACAATCCGATGGTGAGGGTGCCGGCGCTCGTCTGCGAAGACGGCGCCGTTCTGATCGAAAGCGGCGCGATCCTGGACTACCTGGACGAGCTGGTGCCGACGGAACGACGGCTGGTACCCAAGTCGGGCATCGCCCGTCGCGAAGTGCTTCAGCTCGTCGCCTGGTCGACCGGCGCATGCGAGAAGATGGTCGTCAATCATTACGAGATCAACCGGAGGCCCGAGGACAAGATTTTCCGGGACTATACCGACCGGAACATGGGCCAGATCGCGGCCGCCTTGCAGGTCGTCGAGGCGCGCGCGCGGGAAACCGGGGGCTGGCTTTACGGCGACCGCATCGGCCAGGCCGACATTACTGCCGTTTCGGTCTATGAATTCGGCCGGCGGGTCCTTCCGCAACTGTATGAAGGCGCGCCTTACCCGGCGCTGGAGGCGCTATGCGCCCGTGCTGCGGAAACCTACCCGATCTTTGCGGAAACGCGGGCCTGATGCGGGTTTCGGAGCCGAATTAATCCGCCGTTAATGCCTGTTGCGGCAGAATTCCCGCGCCGAATCAATTTACGCGGACGCATCCATGGTACTCGCCCTATTGAAAGCCGCATTCGGTACGAATCCCGCAATCGCATCGGATCGGCGCGGTTCATTCCGCGTTTCGGAGTCCGGCGCCTCCGTCATCATCAAGTCCAAAACGTACAAGCTCCTGGACTGGAGCCCGGAAGGGTTCCGGCTGTCGAACTATTCGGCGCCCATGACGCCGGGCGATCGCACGCGCGTGCGGCTCTTGCTGCCCCATAGCGACATCAATTACGGCTTCGACCTCAACGCGGAAATCCGGCATGTCGACCCGCACACCGGCGAAATCGGCGTCCAGTTTCTCGACGTCGATCCGGCTTCGCTGCAAAGGCTGAAGAGGATTTTCGCGGACCGCCTGCGCTAAGCGGGCGCTGCAGTATCCGAAAGAAAAACGGCGGTCCGAAGACCGCCGTTTCGTTTTGGATTGGCAACGCTCAGCGAACGTTGTGCCTGACCGGCTTGAGCGAGCGCAGATAGGCGACGATAGCGTCAAGATCCTCGTCGCTGATGTTCTTGTAGTACGCGAAGGCCATCGGGGGACGGAGCTTCGTGCCGTCCGGTCTGACGCCCTGCGTGATAGCGGCCTTGATCTGGGCGTCGGTCCAGTTTCCGATGCCGGTTTCCTTGTCCGGCGTGATGTTGGCGGCGACGCTTTCGCCCCAGGGGCCGTGGAACGTAAATCCGCCGGCGCCCATCATGTTCTGGTAGTCGCGCATCGGGGGCTTGGTCATCGGCGTATGGCATTCCATGCAGTGCCCCGCCGGACCGGCCAGATAGGCGCCGTATGCGATCTTGTCGCTCTTGGGAACGTCGGGGATCGACCCGACCGGCGGGCCGTAGGCGGGCGGCAGCGGCATCTTGTAGACCGACTTCCGAGTCGCGTTCTTGACGGCCGGCAGCGATCGCAGATAGGCGATAATCGCTTTCGTGTCGTTGTCCGAAAGTCCGCGATACATGTCGTAAGGCATCGGCGGGCCGATGAGAGAGCCGTCCGGGCGCTTGCCGTCGCGGATAGCGACGGTTAGCTGGGCGTCGGTCCAGTTGCCGATGCCGGTCTCCTTGTCGGGGGTCAGGTTGGGCGTCATCGCATCGATCGGCCCTTCCTTCATGTTGAATCCGCCGGCAAGCTCGTGCTTTGCCATCGGCCCGCCGGGGGCCGTATGGCAGTTGCCGCATGCGACGATGCCCTTCATCAGATAGGCGCCGCGTTCCAGGGGCGTTTCCGCCTGCGCGAGGCCGCCGGTCAGCGAGACCAAAGCTACGACCAGTCCAAGTGAACGTTTCACGGTGTCCCCCCATGTGTTTTACTACTCGGCAGGATGATAGCCTCTATCGGGGCGGCGGTATATCGAGCCTTTATATCCGCCCATTTTTTTACGGGAATACGGCCGCATGACGACACTCAGGATCGGGAACGCAACCGTCGACGGGGTGCTGGAATGGCAGGGCATTTACCGGGATCCGCTCGAAATGTACCCCGACGCGACGCGCGAAGCCGTCGATGCTCATCGCCCCTGGCTGGAACCGCACAGCATCGATCCGGCGACCGGAAACCTCGTCATGGCGTTCCGCAGCTACGTGGTGAGAACTGAGCGGCTGACGATCCTGATCGATGCGTGCGTCGGCAACGACAAGAACCGGCCCGTCCGGCCCGCGTGGCACCGCCAGAACTGGCCATGGATGGAGAACCTGAAGGCGCAGGGCGTCGAGCCCGGAGACATCGATCTCGTGATGTGCACCCATCTCCATACCGATCACGTAGGCTGGAATACGCGTCTGGAGGACGGGAAGTGGGTGCCCACGTTTCCGAATGCCAGCTACCTGTTCCACAAGCTCGAGTTCGAGTACTGGGAGAAGGAGCACCTGAAACAGGAATGGGCGCGCGACGCCTTCATCGACAGCGTGCTGCCCGTCGTCGAGGCGGGAAAGGCGACGCTGGTCGCCGGCGACCATCAGATCGACGACGGATTGTGGTTCGAGCATACGCCGGGTCATACCCCTGGTGCGGTCTGTCTCCATGTCGAGCAGGGCGGCGATCACGGAGTCTTCTGCGGCGACCTGATGCATCACCCTCTCCAGGTGCCTGAATCGCAATGGTCTACGATATTCTGCGAAGATCCCGATCTGTCCCGGGAAACGCGCATGGCATTCGTCGAGCGATACGCCGAGACGGACACGATGATCCTGCCCTGTCATTTCGCGGGCGTCGGCGGCGGGCATATCGTCGGCGGCGGGCCGGGCGGAAAGCCGAAGTTCTCATTCGCCGGCTGACCGGCGCTGCACCTGAAAATTCGGAGGTAACACGTGGCCGAAATCGGTTTCATCGGTTTGGGAAACATGGGGGGCGCACTTGTCCGGCGCCTGATGCGAGAGCACCGTTTGCATGTCTGGGACCTGAATCCCGATGCGGTCGAGGCGCTGGTCCGGGAGGGCGCGATCGCGGCCAACGGTCCGGCGGGCGTCGGCGCAGCGGGCACGGACCTGGTTCTGACCTGTCTCCCGACCTCCGCGCAGGTGGAAGAGGTGCTGTTCGGCAGCGGTGGCGTTGCCGATGCGCTGGCCGCCGGCGCGTTGATCGCGGACATGACGACCGGCGATCCGCTCGCCACGAAGGACATGGCGGCCCGCCTCGCGGCGCGCGGGATAGACCTGATCGATGCGCCGGTCTCCGGCGGCGTCGTCGGGGCGGAGCAGGGGACCATCGCGATCATGATCGGGGCGCCCGATGCCTTGTACGACCGGGTGCGCCCGTCGTTCGAGGCGATAAGCCCGAATATCTTCCACGCCGGCGACACCGGCTCGGGCCACGCGATGAAGCTGATCAACAATATGATCTCGTCCTGCGTCCGGCTCGCGACGTTCGAAGGCCTTGTACTGGCGGTCAAGGCGGGGATCGAGCCCATGCGGTTTTCGGAAATACTGTCGAAGGGATCCGGCCGTGGCTACGTCGCGGATACGACGCTGCCTAAATATGTCATTCCCGGCCGGCTGGACCAGGATTTCGGTCTCGGGCTCATGCACAAGGACCTGACGCTTGCCACCAAGTTGGGCCAGGACATGAAGACGCCGCTGATGACGGGCAATTTCGCCCGGGAAATTTTCAGAATGGCGCTGAATGAGCTCGGCGAAGACGTTGATATCACTCAGCTTATCCGCGTGTTCGAGCGGGCGGCCGGCGTCGACGTCTGCGCGGCGCACAAATCCGGCTGACAGGGCGGAGCCGGCGTTAAGGGGAAATTTACCTTGAGGGGGTGAAGTAGCGCAGGCCGACCCGACAATCGGAAGCGCACATGCTCGGACTGTTCTCCAAGAAATCCCGCTCGCGGAACCGTCGTCAATTCGACCGGGTTTCCGACGACAACACGATGGTCATCGTCGGCGATATCAGTTTCGCGGTGGCGGACTGGAGCGTGGACGGGTTTCGGGCACTCGGTTACAGGGGCGAGCCGAACCTCGACGACGAATTGCGGGGGCGCCTGGTGGTTGTCCATGCGGGGCGGCCGATGGGATTCAACGTCGAAATTCGCGTTGTCCGCGCCGATCAGGGAAGCCGGGAAATCGCGGGACAGTTCATCGGCATATCCCGGCAGACCCGAAAGAAGCTCGAGCGCGTCTATCAGGACAAGCTGATCCGCGCCGAACAGGAAGAACGTCGCCGCGCACGGGCCTGACGCTTACTCTCCGTTCTCCGGCGGCCCGAAACGCGCCGCAATCCGGCCGCTAAGATAATCCCGAAGCTCGCGATACGCCGCGATGCGCGCGTCGCGATGGCCCTCGGCCACGGACGGATCGGGCGTCGGCCAGTATTCGACCTCCGACGCGCTGACCCGCGTAATCTCGATCGCCTTGTGCTGCGCTTCCGGCGACAGCGTCACGATCACCTCGAACGACGTATCCATCAGGTCGTCCAGGCATTTCGACTTGTGGCGCGACATGTCTATGCCAATC
>JAYQUR010000073.1:0-12425 GCA_038148075.1 Alphaproteobacteria bacterium
CGGCGCAGGAAGTGACCGACCGGCTCGTTGCCGAGATCGACGCCGACAATTACGACTTCATCCTCGTCAATTACGCAAATCCCGATATGGTGGGGCACACCGGCATCCAGGGAGCGGCCGACGTCGCGATCCGCACGGTCGACGACTGCCTCGCCCGGCTGGAAGAGGCCGTCACCAGGGCCAGCGGCACGCTGCTGATCACGGCGGACCACGGCAATGCCGAGTTGATGCGCGACCCCGACACGGGCGAACCGCACACCGCACACACGCTCAACATCGTGCCGGCGGTGCTCGTAAACCCGCCGGCCGGCGTCACCGAGATTCGCGACGGCCGCCTCGCCGACGTCGCGCCGACGCTGCTTCGGCTTCTCGGCCTGGACCAGCCCGCGGAAATGACGGGCACCCCGCTCGTCGGCACGCTCCGGACAAACAGGCACCGGTCGGATGAAGCGGTTTCGGCCTGACCGGATATTGCGAAACGCCGCGGCGCTGCTGATCGCGGCGGCGCTGACGTCCGCGGCGGGCGCGGACGAGCTTCGATCCCGGCTCGATGCGCTGGAGCGAGACATCGACCGCACGCTTTCGGACAGGGCAACGCTCGAGAAGACGGCGGAAAAGGCGGAAGGGGAAATCCGCGACCTCAAGCTGTCGGCGGTCCGGCTCGCGACCCAGCTTCACGATCGCAGCGTTGCGGTTGACCGAAGCGAGGCGCGGCTCGCCGCGCTCGTCGAACGGGAAGAGGAAAAATCCGGCCGACTCGTCCGCCGCCGCGCGGAGCTGAGCGCAACGCTCGGCGCGCTGCAGCGCATTGCGCGCCTGCCGACCGCCACGTTGATCGCCATGCCGCGCCCGCCCGACGATACGATCCGCAGCGCCATCCTTCTGCGCGCCGCCGTGCCGGAGCTGCACCGCGAGGCGAGCGCCCTCAGCGACGAACTGAAGGAGCTTGCACGCCTGCAGCGCAAGATCGGCGACGACCGGACGCGTCTCGACGACGCGCTTGCCGCACTGGATCGCGAGCGCACGCGTCTCGCATCGCTTACCGCCCGCAAGATGGACCTGCTGAAATCCGCCCGTAACGCCGAGCGCGAGGCGGCCCGACAGGCCGCGAAGCTGTCCTCCCAGGCCGGCACCCTGCGCGGGCTGCTGGACCGCCTGGAGGCAAGCCGGAAGGAAAGCAACGCACGTGGCGAAGAAATAGCCTCTGCTCCGCCGGCAGCGCCCGTTCTGCGCGCGCCGTCGACGCAATCCTCTGCGTTGCCGCCGCCGTCATCGCCCGGCGAGGAATTGCCGCCGGCCGTCTCCGCGGCGCCTCCCAACCTTCCGGCGCCGGGACGCATCGTCCGGCGCTTCGGCGACAAGCTCGACAACGGCCTGCTGAGCCGCGGCGTCTCGATCGCGACCCGGCCGGCAGCTACCATCGTCGCCCCCCATCCCGGCCGCGTCGTCTATGCCGGCGAATTCCGGGGCTACGGAAATCTCGTAATTCTCGAACTTCCCGACCGCCGTCACGCGCTAATCGCGGGGCTCGGCCGGATCGATGCCGAAATCGGCGATCAGGTGCTCGCCGGCGAACCTCTCGGCCAGATGTCCCCCTCGACGAATGCCGCACCGAACCTATATTTCGAGGTGAGAAGAAGGGGACAGCCGATCAACCCGCTGCCGTCTAGCGCAGCGCTAAAGACAAGGTAACGTACTGACATGATCAAGAATATTGTCGCGACGAGCGCCGTCGTCCTATTCGCCTTCGCCGGCCCTGCTGCCGCGCAGGCGCCGCAGAACAACTCCGAGACCTATCGTCAGCTCAATCTGTTCGGCGACGTGTTCGAACGGGTCCGTGCCGACTACGTCGAAGATGTATCGGACGAGGACCTCATCGAGGCGGCGATCACCGGGATGCTGACCTCGCTGGATCCGCATTCGAGCTATCTCAGCCCGAAGAACTTTCGCGACATGCAGGTGCAGACCAAGGGCGAATTCGGCGGCCTCGGCATCGAGGTGACCATGGAGAACGGCTACGTCAAGGTCGTCTCCCCCATCGACGATACGCCCGCCCACCGCGCCGGCCTGCAGCCGGGCGATCTGATAACGCATCTCGACAACGAACCGGTCCAGGGGCTCAACCTGTCGGAAGCGGTCGAGAAAATGCGCGGGCCGGTCGGCAGCGATCTCACGCTGACGGTCCGCCGCGACGGCCGCGAGCCGTTCGAGGTGAAGGTGACGCGCGCCGTCATCAAGATCCAGTCGGTCCGTTCGCGTCTCGTCGGCGACGATATCGCCTATGTCCGCATCACCTCTTTCAGCGAGCAGACCGCCTCGGGCATGGAGCGCGCGCTCGCACGGCTTCGCGAAGAGAGCGGCGAGAAGCTGAAGGGCCTCGTGCTCGACCTGCGGAACAATCCGGGAGGCCTTCTCGACCAATCCGTGAAAGTGTCCGACGCCTTCCTGAACCAGGGCGAGATCGTCTCGACCCGATCCAGAAAACCGGAAGAAGGCCAACGCTTCAACGCAAAACCGGGCGACATTGCCGACGGTCTGCCGATCGTGGTGCTGCTGAACGGCGGCTCCGCCTCGGCGTCTGAGATCGTCGCCGGCGCGCTGCAGGACCACCGGCGCGCGATCGTCATGGGCACCCGCTCGTTCGGCAAGGGCTCCGTCCAGACGATTATCCCGCTGTCGGGACACGGTGCGATCCGCCTGACTACGGCGCGCTACTACACGCCGTCGGGCACGTCGATCCAGGCGAAGGGCATCGAGCCGGACATCAAGGTCGAACAGGCCCGTCTCGAGAAGATCGACCAGCCGCAGCGGCGGCGCGAGGAAAACCTCCGTGGCCGGCTGGATAACACCGACCAGCCGCGCGAGAACGAATCGAGCGAGGATTCCCCGACCGGAGTCGTCGCGCCAGGCAGCCCGCAGGACTACCAGCTCAACCGCGCCGTCGACCTGATTCGCGGCCTGGCGCTGTACAATAAGCGCGCCAGCAACTGACGCAGCAAACCAAGGCCGGCCCCGCGCCGATGCGCGGGGGCGGAGGCAGGATGAAGAGACGTTGAACGATCGGACGCGCGTAGGCGGCGGCGCTCGATTGCCGCTAACGCTTCTCGTCGCCTTCCTGGCCATCGTCGCCGGTATCGTGGGCTGGCTCAGCCTGACGTCCCCGGAAGCCGTCATCGCGGACGAAGAACCCGCGGCGACATCGGCGCCTGAGCCGGCAAGCGACGCGCATGCCGGAACCGAATCTCATGCCGCCGCTTCTCCGGCCGGCGAACCCGCGCCGCCCCCGCCGCCTGCCGGGTCGACTGAAGCCGCCGCGCCCGATCCCCCCGGGCCAGCGCAGACGGACGAAGCGCACGAAGCGCCGCCTGCTGCTAAACCGATGCAGCCGAAACCGCACCCGGAACCCGAAAAGCCGGCGGTCGTTACGCCGGCCACCGAAGTCCCGCCGACACCCGAGCCGGACGCCGAGCGCGCGACGGAACCCGAGCCGGAGCGGGAAGCGAATCAGCCGACCGAGGAGAAAACCGCCGCTCCGCGACCCCCGACCGCCGCGGCCCCGGCGACGCCGCCGCGTCCCGCGGCACCCCGCAAGACCGTTCAGATCGCCAAGCTCCCGCCCGTCAGCAAGGACGCTCCGCTCCCCCCCGCTCCCGATCCGGACCTTATCCAGGAAACGTCGGTGGGTCCGTTGCCGCAGCGGTCCGCCGACGGGCGCGCGCCATGGCGGGTATACGCCAAACCGTTCGATGCAGCCGACAAACGGTCGCGCGTCGCCATCGTCGTTACCGGTCTCGGCCTGTCGGCGGCAGCGACCGAGTCTGCGATCCAGGGTCTCCCTGGCTCTGTAACGCTGACGTTTGCGCCCTACACGACCGACCTGAACCGGTGGATCGGTCTGGCACGCGCGGCGGGTCACGAGGTGCTACTGAACGTCCCCATGGAGCCGCTGGACTATCCGAATTACGATCCCGGCCCGCAGACCCTGCTGACCTCGCTCAACGAGCAGGGGAATCTGGACCGGCTGTTCTGGATACTCAGCCGCGGGACGGGATATGTCGGCGTCATCGATTTCATGGGCACCCGCTTCACCATGTCCCGGCCTCACCTTGCGCCGGTGCTGTCGGCGCTCCGCGACCGGGGCCTTCTGTATCTCGACAGCGGCGCCGGGGGGCGAAGCGCCGTCTCGCGCGCCGCGCCGGATATCGGAATTCCCTGGGCCGCCACGACGATCGTTCTCGACGAACACGCGTCGCGCGTCGAAATCGACAGCCGGTTCGGAGCGCTCGAGCGGGAAGCCAAGCGCGCCGGCCGCGCCATCGGAATAGCGTCGCCCTATCCTGTTTCGCTGGAACGGATCGCCGCCTGGACGCGCCAACTGAGCGCTCGCGGAATTGCCATCGCCCCCGTTTCGGCCATGGTGCAGGCGGACGGCTCGTCCGGCGGCGCAAGATGAGCGTTTCCGCCTGTCCCGAGGGTTACCGGCCATGCGTCGGCGTCCTCCTGCTGGATTCCGTCGGCCGCATCTTCGTAGGGGAACGTCTCGACACGCCTGGCGCCTGGCAGATGCCGCAGGGCGGCATCGATGCGGGGGAAACGCCGGAACAGGCAGCGCTGCGGGAACTTCAGGAGGAAACCGGCGTTACCTCGGCACGACTTCTCGCGGTCAGCGCGACATGGCGGACCTACGACCTGCCGCCGGAACTCGCCGGGCAGGCGTGGGGCGGCCGGTTTCGCGGTCAGGGCCAGATCTGGGTCGCGGTGCGGTTCGAGGGCGTCGATGCGGATATCGACCTCGACGCCCACCACGCCGAGTTCGGCCGTTTCAAATGGACGGACGCGGAGAGCCTGCTTGACGAGATCGTCGAGTTCAAACGCGACGTCTATGCTGCCGTTCTGGGCGAGTTCGAGGCGCTTCTTGAAGGGTCCGCCTGAGCCGCGCTCCGGCGAGCGTCAGGTGCGCTGTTGCAGGAATTCAAGCCGCGAGACATGACCGAACAGGCGGGCCCGAACGACCGCGAGACGCGGCATTAACCGGATGCGGTACCAGATGAACGTCCGTACCGCGCGGCTCGCAGCCCAGCCGAGCGGGCCGGCGGGATTGAGCCCGATCGCCTTGAAAATCATCTCGACGCCGCGGGCGACATGCTGCGGCCGGTAATACTGGAGGCTGTCGCGCGCGTAGGCCACCGAATTCCGGCGCCGGTCGAAATGCTCTCCGTATGCGTTGGCCGCCCAGTAGGCGGTTGCGAGCTCGTCGTCCTCGGTTTCGGCGACGCGCTCGAAGGCGACCTTCAGGCGTTCCGGGAACGTCAGGTTCTCCCGTTGCAGGTAGCGGCTCATCGAGGCGTGGAACAGGCAGTAATGCGCGAATTCGTCCGCGGCGATCCGGCGGCAGATCGCCTTGAGGACCGGTTCTTCGGTCGCATCGCCCAATGCGCTATAGAATGAATTCGTTCCGGTTTCGACCATGCACCGGGCAATCATCTCGCCCGATCGCGAACCGCGCACAGACGCCGTCGCATCGAGCTGGACCCGGAAGTTTTCGGTAAAGGTCCGGAAACTGCGCTCGAAGTCGAAATCCGGGTCGGCCATCTCAGCCCACATTCCGAGCGCCCTGCCGTGCTGAACTTCCTCGATCGACCACTGGCCTATCGCGGAACACACCTTGGCATCGTCCTTGAAGACGTTCTGTAGATAGCGGCGATAATCGTCCGCGTTGAACTCGACGAGGCTCGCGGCCTTCACCACCCGGAGTATGTCGGGCGCTACCTTTTCGAGATCGAACTCGTCCCACGGAATATCTTCTAGGATCCAGGTTCCCATCACCGCCACCGTGTTTTTGTCCACTGACGCAGGTCCGTTCCGAAAACATAGGTCCGAAACATACGATTTCAACGAGAACAGCGGCGGACCTTTGCCGATCCGCCGCTGTTTTTTCTCGAACCCGGGTGAAAAGCCCTGCGTTCGAAGCTCAGGAATCGTGGATTCGTTCGCCGTGCGCGGTGATATCCAATCCCTCGATTTCGTCCTCTTCTGATACCCGCAACCCGACAGTGGCAGAAATCACCTTTACGAGAATCCATGAGATCGCCAGGGACCAGACCGCAACCGCGACAAGGCCGGTGAGCTGGGCCATGAACTGCGAGCCCATCGTCATGCCTTCGCCGAGCCCAAGCCCGCCGAGCGCTTCCGCACCGAAGAACGAGGTCAGCAGGATACCGAGCGCACCGCCGACGCCGTGAACGGCGAAAACGTCGAGCGAATCGTCGATCTTGATCGCGTTCTTGATGAAGTTCACGCAGGCGTAACAAACGAAGGCCGCGACGAAACCGAACACAAGTGCGCCGACCGGCCCGACGAAGCCCGATCCGGGCGTGATTGTCGCCAAGCCGGCAACCATGCCGGTAACGATGCCGACAAGGCTCGGTTTGCCATGCTTGACCCATTCGATCAGCATCCAGACGACCGACGCTGTTGCCGCCGAGATGTGCGTGACCAGCATCGCCATGCCGGCGCCACCGTCGGCTGCAAGCGCCGAGCCGGCGTTGAATCCGAACCAGCCTACCCACAGCATCGCGGCGCCGATCATTGTCAGGCCGGGGTTATGCGGCGGCGTTATTTCGCGCGGAAAACCGCGGCGCGATCCGAGCGCCTTGGCAAGGACAAGCGCCGAGACGCCCGCCGTAACATGGACGACGAGACCGCCGGCAAAGTCCTTTACGCCGCGATCGGCCAACCAGCCGCCGCCCCAGATCCAGTGGCAGACCGGCGCGTAGACGAGGATCAGCCAGACCGCACTGAACCACAATACAGCGGCGAACTTGATGCGCTCTACGTACGCGCCGACGATCAGGGCCGGCGTGATGATCGCGAACGTCATCTGGAACATGAAGAACACCGATTCGGGGATCGAACCGGACAGCGCGTCCTTACCTACGCCCGCGAAGAACGCCTTGTCGAGCCCGCCGATCCACGCATTCGCCGCGCCGCCGTCGCCGAATGACAGGCTGTAGACGCCGGCGATCCACAGCACGGACATCAGCGACGCAATCGCGAAGCAGTGCATCAGCACCGACAGCAGGCTCCGCTTTCGGACCAAGCCGCCGTAGAACAGCGCGAGTCCGGGCAGGGTCATGAAGAGCACAAGTGCGGTCGATGTCAGTATCCACGCCGTATTGCCGGCGCTGAAGGCCGGGCTGTCCTGCGCGAGTGCGTCTGTCGGCAATCCGAGAGTAAGTCCGAGAAGGGCTACCGCTCCCAGCGCGCGGCCCGGGTCGATAAATGGCATCCGAAGTCCCCCGTTTTCTGCCCCCGGCCGCTGCGAGACGGTCCGACGGTCATTCTCCGCACCTATTCGGAATGCCGCGCGCCACGCCTCCGCCGAACCCGGCGAATCATTCCGTCCATGCAGTTTTCAACGATCTGCCACCGCGGGGATAATGGCCGATATCGACGCTTTGTGTCCAGCGCCGGAGCCGGATTTCGAACCGTGTCGGAGAGGGAATTCTATGTCGGCGCGGCGTCGGAACGCCGCGGGATCAGGCGCCGGCGGCGGCCGCTTCGCGCATCGCTTCGGCGACGGCGAGGTTGAGCTCGGCGCTGCTGCGCGCGGCGTCCGAATCGGCCGCGCCCAACGCCTCGCGGGCGGCCGCGATGCGTTCGTCCGCCATGGCCGCGTCGATGTCGTCGACCGACATCGCTTCCTCGGCCAGCACCGTGCAACGTTCGCCGGTCACCTCGGCGAAGCCGCCGGCGACGAAAATACGCTTGTCGACGTTGTCGCCGGCATAGGTCCGGATGACGCCCGGCCGCAGGGTCGAGATCATCGGCGCATGGCCGATCAGCACGCCGAAGTCGCCTTCGGCGCCGGGAACGACCACCATCTCCACGTCCTCGGAGAGGAGCAGCTTTTCCGGCGAGACGAGCTCGAAGGAAATCGGATCAGCCATTGTGCTTTCCTGCCTTGCGGTTATGCGTCAGCCCGATCAGGCCGCGTCCGCCATTGCCTTCGCTTTCGCCACGGCGTCTTCGATCTTGCCCACCATGTAGAAGGCGGATTCGGGAAGATCGTCGTACTCGCCCTCGACCAGTCCCTTGAAGCCCTTGATCGTGTCCTCGAGGTCGACGAGCACGCCGGCCATGCCGGTGAAGACCTCGGCGACGTGGAACGGCTGGGACAGGAAGCGCTGGATCTTGCGCGCGCGCGCGACGACCAGCTTGTCCTCTTCCGACAGCTCTTCCATGCCGAGAATGGCGATAATGTCCTGCAGCGACTTGTAGGTCTGCAGGACGCGCTGGACCTCACGGGCGACCTGGTAATGCTCGTCGCCGACGATCCGCGGATCGAGAATTCGCGACGTCGAATCGAGCGGGTCGACCGCCGGGTAGATGCCGAGCTCGGCGATCTGGCGCGACAGCACGGTCGTCGCATCGAGATGCGAGAACGAGGTCGCCGGCGCCGGGTCGGTGAGATCGTCCGCAGGGACGTAAATGGCCTGCACCGAGGTGATCGAGCCCTTGCTCGTGGTCGTGATGCGTTCCTGCAGGTTGCCCATGTCGGTGGCGAGGGTCGGCTGGTAGCCCACCGCCGAGGGGATGCGGCCGAGAAGCGCCGACACCTCGGAGCCCGCCTGCGTGAAGCGGAAGATGTTGTCGACGAAGAGCAGCACGTCCTGGCCTTCCTCGTCGCGGAAATACTCGGCAAGGGTCAGCCCGGACAGGCCGACGCGGGCGCGGGCGCCGGGCGGCTCGTTCATCTGGCCGTAGACCAGCGCCGCCTTGGATTCGCCTTCGAGGTTGATAACGCCCGATTCCATCATCTCGTGATAGAGGTCGTTGCCCTCGCGCGTGCGTTCGCCGACGCCGGCGAACACGGAGAAGCCGCCGTGCGCCTTCGCGACGTTGTTGATCAGCTCCATGATCAGCACCGTCTTGCCGACGCCCGCGCCGCCGAACAGGCCGATCTTGCCGCCGCGCGAATACGGCGCGAGCAGATCGACGACCTTGATGCCGGTGACGAGAACTTCGGTCTCGGTCGACTGTTCGGTGAATTCCGGCGCTTCGCGGTGGATCGGCAGGCGCTTGGTCGTGTTGACCGGGCCGCGCTCGTCGATCGGCTCGCCGATGACATTGAGGATGCGGCCGAGCGTCTCGGGGCCGACCGGCATGGTGATCGGGCTGCCCGTATCGGTGACCTTCTGGCCGCGGACGAGACCTTCGGTCGTGTCCATGGCGATCGTGCGCACCGTGCTCTCGCCGAGATGCTGGGCGACCTCCAGGACCAGTCGGTTTCCGCCGTTGTCGCACTCGAGCGCGTTCATGATCGAGGGCAGATCGCCTTCGAAATGAACGTCGACGACCGCGCCCATCACCTGGGAGATGCTGCCGATATTGTTCGCTGGGGTGCTTGCCGTGTCGGCCATGTTCATACCTCGTACATCGTTGATCGGGGCTGCGGTCAGACCGCTTCGGCGCCCGAGATGATTTCGATCAGTTCCTTGGTGATAACCGCCTGCCGCGTCCGGTTGTAGTTCAGCGTCAGGTTGTCGATCATTTCGCCGGCGTTGCGGGTGGCATTGTCCATCGCGGACATACGCGCGCCCTGTTCGCTGGCGTTGTTTTCGAGAAGCGCCCGGAATACCTGCACGCTCATGTTGCGCGGCAGCAGCACTTCGAGAATTTCGGTTTCGTCGGGTTCGTAGTCGTAGACGACGCTATCGGCGCCTTCGCCCTCTTCTGTCTCTGCCGGCGCCTCGACCGGGAACGGAATGAGCTGCTGACGCGTGACGATCTGCGAGATCGCGGACTTGAAGCGGTTGTAGACCAGGGTGCAGACGTCGAATTCGCCGGCCTCGAAGATCTCGTGGATCTTCGTCGCGATGCCCTGGGCATCCTCGAAACCGAGACGCTGACGCCCGACATCCTCGATCCTGTCGACGATCAGCGAGGCGTAGTCGCGGCGAAGCTGGGACCAGCCCTTGCGGCCGACTGTCAGTATCTTGACCTGCTTGCCGTCGGCGAGAAGACCGGAGATCAACCGGCGCGCATCGCGGACGATGGACGAGTTGAACCCGCCGCACAGTCCGCGATCGGACGACATGACGACGACCAGGTGCACGTCGTCCTTGCCGGTCCCGGCCAGAAGGGGAGAGGCGCCCTCGGCAGACGCTAGCGATGCGGCGAGCGAACCGAGCATGCGGTCCATCCGCTCGGCATAGGGTCGCGCGGCTTCAGCCTGTTCCTGGGCGCGGCGTAATTTCGCCGCCGCGACCATCTTCATCGCAGACGTGATCTTCTGCGTCGACTTGACGCTATCGATCCGCTGGCGAAGGTCTTTGAGGCTCGGCATGTCGGGTGTCCGTTATCCGTTTGCGCGCCGCCGCTCAGGCCGCCACGAAGTTCTTGGCGTAGCCGTCGAGGATGCCCTTGAGCTTGTCCTGCGTATCGTCGGACAGAGCCTGTTCCGTCCGGATCGCCGCCAGCACCTCGGCATGGTTCGACCGGACGTCGGAGATGAAGCCCTGTTCGAATCGCGTCACGTCGCGGGCCGGAATGCTGTCGAGATAGCCGTTCACGCCGGCGAAGATTACCACGACCTGCTCCTCGACGGGCAGCGGCGAGTACTGCGGCTGCTTGAGAAGTTCGGTCAGGCGCTCGCCGCGGTTCAGCAGGCGCTGCGTCGCCGCATCGAGGTCTGAGGCGAACTGCGCGAACGCCGCCATTTCTCGATACTGCGCGAGCTCGAGCTTGATCGAACCGGCGACCTGCTTCATGGCTTTGATCTGCGCGGCGGAGCCGACGCGGCTGACCGACAGGCCGACGTTCACTGCCGGGCGGATGCCCGAGTAGAAAAGGTCGGTCTCGAGGAAGATCTGGCCGTCGGTGATCGAGATCACGTTGGTCGGAATATAGGCCGACACGTCGCCCGCCTGGGTCTCGATGATCGGCAGCGCGGTCAGCGAGCCGCCTCCGTTCGCGTCGCTCATCTTGGCGGCGCGTTCGAGCAGGCGCGAATGAAGATAGAAGACGTCGCCCGGATAGGCCTCGCGTCCCGGCGGCCGGCGCAGCAGCAGCGACATCTGGCGATAGGCGACGGCCTGCTTCGACAGATCGTCGTAGATGATCAGCGCGTGCATGCCGTTATCGCGGAAATACTCGCCCATGGCGCAGCCGCCGTACGGCGCGAGGAACTGAAGGGGCGCCGGGTCGGAAGCCGTCGCCGCGACGACGATGGTGTATTCCATCGCGCCCGCTTCCTCGAGCGCCTTCACGATCTGCGCGACCGTGGAGCGCTTCTGGCCGATCGCGACGTAGACGCAGAACAGCTGCTTGTCGGTATCGCCGTCGTCGAAGGCCTTCTTCTGGTTGATGATCGTGTCGATCGCGATGGCCGTCTTGCCGGTCTGGCGGTCGCCGATGATCAGCTCGCGCTGTCCGCGGCCGACGGGAATCAGGCTGTCGATCGCCTTGAGGCCGGTCTGCATCGGCTCGTTCACCGACTGGCGCGGAATAATGCCGGGCGCCTTGACGTCGACGCGGCGGCGCTCGGCGGCGTCGAGCGGACCCTTGCCGTCGATCGGCTCGCCCAGAGCGTCGACGACGCGGCCCAGCAGGCCCTTGCCGACGGGAACGTCCACGATGGAGCCGGTTCGCTTGACCGTGTCGCCTTCCTTGATGCCCGAGTCGGCACCGAAGATCACGACGCCGACATTGTCACTCTCGAGGTTCAGCGCCATGCCCTTGATGCCGCCCGGGAACTCGACCATCTCGCCCGCCTGGACGTTGTCGAGACCGTAGACGCGGGCCACGCCGTCGCCGACCGACAGCACCTGGCCGACTTCGGAGACATCCGACTCGACGTCGAAGTTGGCAATCTGATCCTTCAGAATTGCCGAGATTTCGGCGGCGCGAATTTCCATTACTGGGCTCCCTTCATGGCGACCTGAAGCCGTTGAAGCTTGGATTTGAGCGAAGCGTCGATCATGCGCGAACCGACGCGGACGACGAGGCCGCCGATCAGCGACGGGTCGACACGCGGTTCGATCGCCACGCGGCCGCCGAGCGCGGACCGCAGGGTCTCGGAGATCGAGGCGAGCTGGTTTTCGGTGAGCGGCTTCGCCGAGGCGACTTCCGCCGTGATCTCGCCGCGCCGCTGGGCAAGCTCGGCGAGGAAGGCGTCGATCATGCCGGGCAGGGCGAACAGGCGGCTGTTGCGCGCGACCACGCCGATGAAGCGGCGGGTCAGGTCGTTGGCGCCGGCCTGCTGCAGGATGCTGTTCATCGCCGCGGCCTTGTCGTCGCGGTCGATCAGCGGCGAGCGCAGCAGCTTCGCCATGTCGGCGCTTTCGGCGATCAGCGCCTTCAGCGCCGACAGGTCGCCGGCTACCGCGTCGAGGGCTTTACCCACTGTCTCTTATACAACTCTG
>JAYQUR010000074.1:0-12354 GCA_038148075.1 Alphaproteobacteria bacterium
GCAAGGATGCCGTTCGCCTCATCGGGGCGGCGCTTGTGGCCGCCTGTCTCGCCGCCGCGCCTGCCGCCTCGCAATGCGTGACCGGCAGCGCCCTGTTCGAGAACGATCTCGACGGTCGCGGGACGGATCGGCATTACACGCACGGAACGCGGTTTTCGTGCATCTCGGCGGCGTTGGAGGCCGACGACCCGTTGAAACGGTTCGCCGCCGGTCTCGAGTTCGACGTCTTGGGCCTGACGTTTCTCGAGGCCGCTTCCGAAGTGCGCTACGGCTTCGCTGTCGGGCAATCGATGTTCACGCCCGAGGATCTTTCGCGGCGGGACCTGATCGTCGACGACCGTCCCTATGCCGGCTGGCTGTACGGAACCGCCGGGTTGGTGATCGGGCCGGAGGGGAAGAGGGAGAAGTCGTCTACCGGTTTCGACCGGCTCGAGTCGATCGAACTGACGCTCGGCGTCGTCGGGCCGGCGTCGCAGGCGGACGATACGCAGAAGTTCATCCACACCGCCATCGATGCGCCCTATCCGCATGGCTGGCACAACCAGCTCCGGAACGAACCGGGCGTCGTGCTGTCCTACGAGCACAAGTTCCGCTCGGTCGCCGAACCGGTATTCCCGTGGACCGACTGGCTGGAATTCGACACGATGCCGTCCGCTGGATTTGCGCTGGGCAACATCCATACCTACGCCAACGCCGGCATAACCTTTCGCTTCGGCAGCAACCTCGCCAGCGATTTCGGGCCGCCGCGCATCCGCCCGTCGATTGCGGGGTCGGAATACTATGCGCCCGATGCGAACGAACTTGCCAACGGCTATCTGTTCCTGAGCCTCGGCGGCCGCGCCGTCGCCCGGAACATCTTTCTCGACGGCAACACCTTCAGCGACAGCCATCATGTCGACAAGAAAGTGTTGGTCGGCGATATTCAGTTCGGGCTCGTCCTGTACCTTTTCGGCAAGGCGCGCGTCGCGGTGAGCCATATCATCCGGTCGCGCGAATTCGACGGCCAGGACACGCACAACCAGTTCAGCGCGATCAGCGTCACCTTTCCGCTGCCCTGACGCGCGACAACGTAACCGGACGGAAAGAATGCAATCCCTCTCGAAAATGGCAGCGCCGGTCGGCGAGCTGCTCAAGCAACGCGGCGAGACGGTCGCGGTCTCGGAATCCGCGGCGGGCGGACTGATCGCCGCCTCGCTGCTCTCGGTTCCCGGCGCGTCGGCGTATTTTCTGGGCGGCGCCTCGGTCTATACGCAGAGCGCGCGCCGCGGCCTGCTGCGCTTCAACGACGCCAAGGCCCAGATGCGGGGCTCGACCGAGGAATACGCGACGCTGTGCGCGACGACGGTTCGCGACCTCGTCGAATCCGACTGGGCGATCGGCGAATCCGGCGCGGCGGGGCCGACCGGCAACCGCTACGGAGATCCCGCGGGGCATGTGGCGCTTGCCGTCGTCGGGCCCGTCACCGCGACGCGCATCGTCCGGACCGGCAACGACGACCGCGAAGACAACATGTGGACCTTCGCCCGCGCCGCGCTCGACCTCCTGTACGATACGCTGAAGGAACGGGGCTGATGGCGCTGACGGTCTACGGCATCAGGAACTGCGATACCTGCCGCAAGGCGCTCAAATGGCTCGAGGCGGAGGGGATCGAGCACCGCTTCCACGATTTCCGCGCCGACGGACTCGACGCCGGCGACCTCGCCCGCTGGGCGGAAGCGGCCGGCTGGGAGACGCTCCTGAACCGCCGGGGCACGACCTGGCGCAAGCTGCCCGACGCGGACAGGGAGGGCGTCGACGGGGCGAAGGCGACCAAGCTGATGGAAGCGAACCCGACGCTGATCAAGCGGCCGGTGTTCGACCGGGGCGGCAGCGACGTGCTGGTCGGGTTTTCGGCGGCGGAGCAGGTCGCATTGAAGGGGTAGTTCCTATCGATTTTGGCCGCTGAAGATGCCGGTTGCCTTGACAGTGACCCAGGCAATTGCGACGCCGGCGAAGAACAGGCCGATCTTGTATAGGACAAGGCTGATGCAGCCGAAGGCGAGGAACAGCATCAGTTGTCGCAATGCCGGCCAGCCGAACGGCCATAACACCATGCCGGTTTTCGCGTCGGGATCCCATCTGGCGAGACGTTGCAGTGCGGCGTCGCGTTGCTCGGCCGTTTCGATCACGCCCGGAACGATCCGGTCGGGCGCTCGAAGGAAATCGCTG
This sequence comes from Alphaproteobacteria bacterium, assembly GCA_038148075.1. Taxonomy (GTDB): domain Bacteria; phylum Pseudomonadota; class Alphaproteobacteria; order MPNO01; family UBA830; genus JAYQUR01. The sequence continues at coordinate 2,209 of JAYQUR010000074.1, forward strand.
AGATAATCGCGGCTTCGTTCCGCCGTTTGCGACAGCGTCCATGCCATGGAGAGCGCCACCGACGCGAAAAATCCGAACACCATCATCACCGCATATACCGACATGATATTGAAGATGTACTCGACGTCGAAGAGTTCGCCGGCCAAGGCAGAAAGGGAGGTCATGATGTCCTTGTCCAGAAAGGCCGAGAAACCTGCGATCAGATCGTCTGAGAGAAATGCCCAGATGTTCGGGGCACTGGATTGCAGATAGAGATTCTGGACGTTCATGAAATAGCACATCACGAAGCCGACCAGCGTCGCGAACAGGATGCGCTTGAAGACGCGTTCGAACACGGAAAAACCGCGACGGGGGTCGTCGTCATTGACGTTGAGGATAACGCGATAGGCGCCTTGCGAGTCGCCGCGGGACAGGCGCCGGAAAGTGTCGGCGTAGAGAACGATCATGCCTTAATAGGTGAAGACGACGGCAAGATACAATCCCAGCACGAAGTAGTTTGCGAAACTGAAGATATTGTTGACCGCGCGGAAAGTGGCGTCGCCTTGATGCGGCCCCGGCAACACGGCCGCGAGCGACCAGTCGAGTTCCTCGAACCAGTGCGCGGCATCCGGCGCGATCGGAGCGGCGTTGGCAAACAGGTGGCGTCCGCAGACGTAGTACCATTCGCCGATGCAGTAGGTCATGAACGCGACGAGCATGACAGCCCCGATGACTGCGCTCCTCTGCCAGAAACGCGCCCGCTCCGCGTCGAGGGCTTCCTGCGGTACCGGCGCCCAGCCGTCGTCGAGGATCATCCGGTTCTCTACCAGCCGACCCAGCGTGCGCCGCAGGCTGTCGGCAGTCTCCAAAATGAAGAAGAACATGATCGGAAAACCGAGCAGGAACATGAAAGACCAGTTCAGAGCCCAGATGTAGCCGACCTGTTTGCGCGTACCGTCCGGAAGGGGAAGCTCGAAAAAGCCGACGCCTGCGCCCACGCTCGCGAGCAACATGACCGCGCCGAAGAGAAACAGAACGAAAAACGTGAGGGGCGCCGACCGGTCGAAGAACCAGCGAATGGCGACCTCGAGCCGAGCGATCACGTGAGCCCCCAACGTCGCGAACGGAAGATTCCGCCGCAATGAGGTTTAAGGATGATTGCAGATATCGGTTTCTCGCCCGGTATCGGTTGTTCCTCGCGCAGCTGTCGAACCTTGATGTTGCTTCTGAAGCTGTTTCACCACACGAACCAAGCAGACGCTGTGAGAAATACCACGCCGGGAACTACTTCCGCATCTACGACACCGTCCCAAGCCGCGTCGTAACGTCGAGCACCGCGACGCCGCCTTTCTCGACCACCTCGACGGCGCGCCTGAGCGCATCCGCCAGTTGGTCGGGATCGCCGATGGGGCCTTCCGCCCACGCGCCGAAGCCGCGCGCGACCGTGGCGAAGTCGATGATGGGATCGCGCATCGCCTGGCCGATCCAGGCGTTTTCCTGGGGGCGCTGGCGCTGATGGGCGACCTCGATCTGGTGGACCTCGTCGTTCCCCCAGGTCGAATTGTTGTTGATGATGTGGAGCATCGGGATGCGGTAATGCACCGCCGTCCACAATGACCCCGGCGTCATCAGGTAATCGCCGTCGCCGCCGAGAGAGACGCAGAAGCGGCCCTTGTCGCGGAGCGCCAGCGCCGCGCCGATGGCGCCCGACGTGTTGTAACCGACGCCGCCGCCGCCGTCGGAGCCGAGATAGGCGCCGGCGCCGGGGAAGTTCCAGACGACCTCGTTGAACGAGCGGTGGTTGGCGGCCGTCAGCGTCCACGGCTTGTCCTTCACGGCCTGATAGACCTCGTGGATCATGCGTTCGACCTTTATCGGCGACGAGTCCCAGCCGGCGCGGGCCTTTTCGGTCTGGGCGGCGCGCAGCTTGTCGTGACGCCCGGACAGCATCTTCTTGCGTTCCTCGATGCGCGCATGGCTGGAATCGTCGCGCTCCAGCGTCTTGCGCACGGCGGCGATGAGCTGTTGCAGCCCGTGCTGCGGCTCGCAGACGATCTGCAGGTCGACCGGCGGCGTCGGGCCGCCGAAGGCGGTCCACGAATTGTTGTCGATGCCGTTGAGCGACAGGTCGACGATCTTCGGCGGCGCCTGGGTGCGGGCCTCGATGATGTCGGACCGGCGCTTGACCGCGTAGGTGCCCATCGTGTTGTTGATGTCGATCACGTCGAGACAGACGATGACGTCTGCCTCGCGGATTGCCTCGCGATCGCCGGACAGGTTCTGCGGATGGTCGCTCGGCCAGCAATAGATCGCGCGATCGTTGAGACCGCCCGCGCCGGTGATCTCCAGCAGCTCGATCAGCGGCTTGCGGACGGATTCGAACATGCCGAAGCGGCCGCCGACGAGAACCGGGAAGTCGGCCTCGGCGATCATCTTCGCCGCTTCCATCAGCGCGTCCTCGTTCGCGGCCATCGGCGGCGGCGCCTGATAGCGGGGGAGCGTCGGATCGAAATCCTCGACGCTGCCGTCGAGCGGCTGTTCCTGGACGTGCGTATCGATGGAGACGTAGACCGGCCCCTGCGGCGGCGTCGCCGCGATCTGCTTGCCGCGCAGCATCGCCTTCATGGTGGCGTTCGCTGTCGGCGGCTCGTCCGTCCACTTGACCCAGTCCTTCACGATATCGGCCTGCGTGCTCGCCGAATGGTTCCATTCGATGAACCGCCGCTGGTCCGGATCGAGCGGCCCGGCGCCGCCCAGGAAGACGACCGGCGCACGGTCGCAATAGGCGTTGTAGAGCCCCATCGAGCCGTTCATCACGCCGACGAGGTCGTGCAGGATGCAGAGCGACGGCTCGCCCGTCGCCTTGGCATAGCCGTGCGCCATCGATGCGGCCGACAGCTCGCTCGTCGCCAGGATGATCTGCGGGTTGTAGTTGCGGTTGTGGTTGACCAGCGAGTCGTGGAGGCCCCGATAGCTCGCCCCCGGGAGCAGGAAGACGTGCTTGAAGTCCATCTTCGCCAGCAGCTCCGCCATCGCGTCCGAAACGAACTGCGGCTCCGGCCGGTTCGCGGGCAGGTTCACGGGGCTTTCGTGGTGTGAATAGTCGCTGTCGGCCATCGGGTCGGTTCCTGAGCATCGGGGTTGCTGTACGTGCGTAATCCAATCCAATACCATACGGCCGCGAAGGGGAAGAGGGGCGCCGGCCGGGACGGACGTCCACTAATACCGGAAAGCGTTTCGAACAGGAGGGGCTCCAGTCCTATGGCCGACGACATGGGCAACGCGATGGGAAAGACGCCCGACGGGCAGGTTGCGGCGCTGTCCAACGACCTGCGCATTCCCTATCACTCGCTCCGCGAGTGGCTGGAAGAAGCGGAAAAGCTGGGCGAGGTGAAATACGTCCAGGGCGCGTCGTGGGAGCGCGACATCGGCATGGCGGCGGAAGTCGTGATGCATGACGCCAAGGCGCCTTGCGTCGTTTTCGAGGACATCCCCGGGACGCTCGAGGGCTCGCGCGTGCTGGTGAATTTCTTCGCCGGGAAGCGGATGAACATGACGCTCGGCTTTCCGTCCGAGCTGAACAAGTTCGAGCTGTCGGATGCCTTCCGCGAGCACTACATGGAGGACGTTCGCGAAATTCCGCACCAGGTCGTCACCGACGGCCCGGTGCTGGAGAACGTGCTCGAAGGCGACGCCATCGACATCGAGAAGTTTCCCGCCCCCATGTGGCACGAGGCGGACGGCGGGCGCTATATCGGCACTGGCTCGTATAACGTGACCCGCGATCCGGACAGCGGCTGGGTCAATGCCGGTACCTACCGCGTGATGATCCAGGGGCCGAAGGAAGTCGGCTTCTACATCTCGCCGGGCAAGCACGGTCGCGTGCACCGCGACAAGTACGAGGAACGCGGCGAGCCGATGCCGGTTGTGATCGTGATCGGCGACGACCCGATGACGTTTCTGATGGGCTCGTCGGAAATCCCGAAGGGCATGTGCGAATTCGACGTCGTCGGCGGGCTTCGGGGCGAGGCGGTGAAGGTGATCGAGGGCAAGCATACCGGCCTGCCGTTCCCCGCCGATGCCGAGATCGTGCTCGAAGGGTTCATCAACCCCGACAAGAAAATGCCGGAAGGCCCGTTCGGCGAATGGACCGGCTATTACGGCTCGCGCATGCGCGAGGAACCGGTGATGGACATCAAGGCGGTCTATCACCGCAACAATCCGATTCTGCTCGGCTGCGTACCCCAGCGGCCGCCCGACGAGGTGGCGCGCTACCGCTCGGTGACGCGCTCCGCGCTGCTGAAGGAAAACATGGCCAAGGCGGGCGTGCCCGACGTGACCGGCGCCTGGCTGCACGAGGTGGGGACCGCGCGGATGCTGGTCGCCGTGTCGATCAAGCAGCGCTATCCGGGCCACGCCAAGCAGGCGGGACACATCGCCTGCCAGTGCCATGTGGGCGCCTACGCCGGCAAGTACGTGATCGTCACCGACGAAGATATAGACGTTTCGAATCTCGAAGAGCTGATCTGGGCAATGATCACGCGCTCGGATCCCGCCGAGTCGATCGACATCGTCCGCGGCGCCTGGTCGACCCATCTGGACCCCCGTATCCCGCCGTGGGAAAAGGAGAAGGGCAATCTCACCAACAGCCGGGCGATCATCGATGCGTGCCGGCCGTTCCACTGGAAGGACCAGTTCCCGCCCGTCAACGCACCGTCGCCGGAGCAGGCGAAGGAAGCGCGCGCGAAGTGGGGCTATCTCTGCGACTGACGGCCCGGTCGGGCCGGCGAACATTACGGAGTAAGTGACGACATGGACGGAACCATCGCCAACCGGCACGTGCAGACGGACCTGCGCGATTTTCTCAGCGCCGTGGAGGAGGGGGGCGAGCTACGCCACGTCTCCGGCGCGCATTGGGACAAGGAGATCGGGGCCGTCACCGAGGTTCTCTACCGCGAGAAGGTCGACCGCTCGCCGCTGCTGCTGTTCGACGACGTGCCGGGCTATCCGAAGGGCTATCGCTGCCTCTACGGCATGCTCGGCTCGCCGCTGCGCCTTGCGCTGGGGATGGGGATCGATCCGGAGATGTCCGGCGACCGCCGTGCGATGCTCGATGCCTACCGCAAGCGCATCAAGCAGTACGAGCCGGTGCCGCCGCGCGTCGTCACAGAGGCGCCGATCCTCGAGAACATCGACCGCGACGACGAGGTCGACATCACCAAGTTCCCGGTCCCGGTCCATCACGAAAAGGACGGCGGGCGCTATATCGGCACCGCCTGCGGCGTGATCACGAAGGACCCGGATACGGGCCGGGTCAACGTCGGCACCTACCGCGTGATGGTGAACGGCAAGAACATCGCGACCTCCTACATCTCGAACGGCAAGCAGGGCCGCATCCAGCGGGACAAGTACCTCAGGGAGGGCAAGAAGTGCCCGATGGTGATCGTCGTCGGGATCGATCCGGCGACCTACATCGCGGCGCGCTACACGCTGTCCGACCAGATCCCCGAGCTCGACTGGGCCGGCGGCCTCGCCGGCGAACCGCTCGAGGTCGTCGAGGGCGAGGTGACGGGGCTTCCGTTCCCCGCGCGCTCGGAACTCGTGCTCGAAGGCTGGGTCTCGCCCGACGAGACTGCGCTCGAAGGCCCGTTCGGCGAATGGACCGGCTACTACGCGGGCGACGCGAAGGAAGAGCCCGTCATCCATATCGAACGGGTCTATTACCGCAACGATCCGATCCTGACCTGCGCGGCGAGCCAGAAGCCGCCGCATTCGCACCTGTTCGAGCGCTGTTTCATCCGTTCCGCCGGCCTGCTGGATTCGCTCGAAGGCGCCGGCATTCCGGATGTGAAGGGCGTCTGGGTGCATCAGGCGGGGTCGGGCCGCACGTTCGTCGCCGTCGCGATCAAGCAGCGCTATTTCGGTCACGCCAACCAGGTCGGGCTGGTCGCCTCGCAGGTGAACCCGGTCGGCTATGTCGGGCGCTACATCGTCGTCGTGGACGACGATATCGACCCCACGGACATCAACGACGTCATCTGGGCGATGGGCACGCGGTCCGATCCGAAGCGCGACTTCACGATCCTCGACCGCACCTGGTCGTCGCGGCTCGACACGATGGTGTTCGACGAGAAACTCTATAACAGCCGCGTCGTCATCGATGCGTGCATTCCGTATGAACACATCGACGACTTCCCTGAAGTCGCGATGACGTCGCCGGAGCTTGCGGCCGAAATGCGGAAGAAATTCCCCGACGCGTTCGAATAGGGGCAGGTCCGCCTAGCTGGGATCGATCCTGAAGGCGTGGTCTTCCGCGGCTCGGGCGACAGCCCTGTCGAGCGCGCTCTTGTCCCGCGCATGGATGCGGTAGATCGGCGCGTCGCTCGAAACGGGAGCGCCCACGCCTGCGAGAAGGTCGATGCCCGCACCCTTGTCCGCCGGCGCGCCTGCCGCCCGGGCGATGCCCGCGAGCGCGAAACAGTCGATCTCGCGGATCGTGCCGGTAGCGCCGGCCTCGATCTCCGCAATGTACGTGCCGATCCCGACGGTCTCCGGCGGAGGGCCCTGCAGGGCGCAGATCCGCTCGAACGTTTCCCACGGGGCGCCGCTGTCGAGCAGGCCGCGGACCTTGGAGGGGGCGTCCGCATCCGGCATCGCGGGATCGAACCGCAGGATCGCTGCGGCGAATTCCAGCGCCTTGTCGCGCAGGTCGGAGGGCGCCCCGGGTTCGTTCTTCAAGACCGCGACCACGTCGCGCGCTTCCAGCGCCGGCCCGATGCCGCGGCCGATCGGCGCGGTGCCGTCGGACAGGCGGACGTCGAGCGTCAGCCCGAGCCGTTCTGCGACATACAGGAAACGGTCGCGCAGCCGCGCTCCGTCGGCGGCGCTCGGTACCTTTGCCGTCGGACCAACCGGCGCGTCGATGATGCAGTGGGTCGCGCCCGCCGCCAGCTTCTTCGAGAGGATCGATGAGACCGACCAGTCGAGCGAATCGAGCCGCAGCGGTCGCGTGATCGCGTTCATTACCTCGTCGACGCGCGAGTGGTTGAGCCGGCCGTTCCAGGCGATGCAGCCATTGGCCTCGCGGACGACCCGGCGGACGTCTTCCGGATCCAGATCGACGCGGGCGAGAACTTCCATGGTGTCGGCGGTACCCGCCGGCGAAGTTATCGCGCGCGACGACGTCTTCGGGATCGTCAGGCCGTAGGCCGCAACGATGGGGATGACGATCAGCGAGATACGGTTTCCCGGTATACCGCCCAGCGAATGCTTGTCGACGACGAGATCCGCGTCCCAATGGATCGTTTCCGCGAAATCCGCGCGCGCGCGGGCGAGGGCGACGGTCTCCTCTTCGGCGAGCGTTTCCGTGACGGCGACCAGAAAATCCGCCGTTTCCTGGTCCGTGAACCTGCCGGCGACGATATCGCCGATGACGGCGCGGTATCCCTCGCGGTCGAGCGCGCCGCCTGCAATCTTGCGCGCCAGCAGCATCGGGCTGTGCGGCGCCTCTCCCCGGAGGGCCGCAACAAACGCCGCGATGCCGTCTTCCGGCGTGCCGTCGTTGACGACGGTCGTCTTCACGGCTTGTTCCGGGATACTGGCGGCGTCGCGGGCAAGGCGGGCGGCGATGTCGTCCGGCGTTTCTCTGCCGCGGCCGGCAAGCCGGTCCGCGAGGATTTCGGGCGACGCGGTCACCTCCAGTACGACAACTTTCGGAAAGCGGGAGATCGCTTCGGCGACCACGGCGCGCGAGACGTTGGCGATGACGTTGCGGCCCGCCGCCAGGTAGTCGGCATAGGACGCCGGTATGCCGTATTTCAGCCCGTGCGCCTGCCAGTCCAGCAGGAATTCGCCGGCCCGGTGACGTGCATCGAATTCGGCGTCGGTAATCGCGTCATGGGCTTCGCCACCCGCATCCGCCGGACGGGTGATCGCGCGGCGCGCGAAGACGGCCGTATGGTCGCCCGCAAGCGCTGCGCGGGCACCGTCCATCAGCGTGTCCTTGCCGGCGCCGCTGGGACCGACAACGAGAAAAAGCGTACCCGAACTCATATGCGGATCGGGCGACGGCCTATTTGGAAATCGTGACGTCGAGGCCGATATCGACGGCCGGTGCGGACTGCGTCATGCGGCCGACGGAGATCACGTCCACGCCCGACTCGGCCTTCGCCGCGATCGTCTCAAGCGTAATGCCGCCCGAAGCCTCGGTTCGTGTGCGCCCGGCGATGATTTCGATGCCCTTTTTCATCATCTCGGGCGACATATTGTCGAACATGATGACGTCGGCGCCCGCTTCGGCGGCCTCCTTCACCTGGGCGAGGGTGTCGCACTCGATCTCGATCTTGGTCAGCGCGGGGGTTACGGCCCGCGCCTGTTGCAGCGCCTTGGTGATCGAGCCGTGAACGGCGATGTGGTTGTCCTTGATGATGATGCCGTCGTGCAACCCGAGGCGGTGCGGCCGGCAGCCGCCCACGCAGGCCGAATATTTGGAGAGCATCCGGAGGCCGGGAACGGTCTTGCGCGTATCGATCAACTGCGTGTCGGTGTGTGCGATCCGCGATGCGTATTCGTTCACCAGCGTGGCGATCCCGCACATGAACTGCAGGATGTTGAGCGACGTGCGTTCCGCCGTCAGCAGGCCGCGCGCCGGACCGGTCACCCGCATCAGCGACGTGCCTTTCTTGGCTTTCGTGCCGTCCTTGACCAGCGTCTTCACCTTCGCGTCGGGCAGCATGTGACGGAAGACTTCCGCCGCGACCTCGATGCCGGCGACGACGATCTCCTGGCGCGTATTCATCACGAAATCCGCCCTGGCGTCCTTCGGGATCATCACGTTCGTCGTCAGGTCCTGGAGCCCGACGTCTTCCGCGACCCATTCCTCGATCATGTCGTGCAGTTCGTCGAGCGGCGGCAGCAGGAAGGTCGGGTCGATGTCGCGCGGGCGTATCTTTGCGCGCTTGCGGCTGGACGATTTCGGTGCGGATTTCTTGGCGGCCATCGGAGGGTCTCTCTTCATTTCGATAATTATATGTACACAAACAATAATTCGCGAGCAAGCGGCCGATGCCGGGCCGTAAGAGGCGAATTCACGCAATTCCCGTGACGCGGGGGGGAAGGGTCTGCTTAAATCGGGCCAATCGGGAGGAAGGAAACATGGATTCTGGCGTCGAGAACGTCCGCGAACTCCGCAAGGAAATCGACATCAAGACGGATACGCGGGAGATCCTCGCGCGGGCGAGCCGCTATGCCGAGGAGCACAACTTCAAGGACTGGCTGATCGTCGACGTCGACGCGCACCATTCCGAAATGGCCTCGTGGAAGGAAGTGGTGAACTACATCGAGGATCCGGTGATCCGCGACATGGGCGTCCAGTTCCAGAACCGCACCGGCGCGTCGGCCGGCCTGTCGAACCATGTCGGCGGCCTCCGCTATCAGGATGTGGCGGGGCGTATCCCGCACCAGACGGCGCTCAACGAGGCGGTCGACGACGAGAGCGTCCACCGCGACGTGACGCTGATGCGCCGGCTGATGGATGCGCTGTCGATCGACTGGCAGATCCTGTTCCCCGGCAACCTGCTGCAGCTCGGCCTGCACCCGCAGCCCCGCGTCGAGGTGCAGCTCGCGTTCGCCTACAACCGCTTCCTGATGGAGCGCATCATCCCGGCCGAGCCGCGCCTAAAGACGCTCCTCTACCTGCCCTACTGCGAGCCGAAGGAATGCGAGCGCATGGTCGAGGAGTTCGGCGACCATCCGGACGTGCTCGGCTTCATGGTTACGTCCGTGCGTTACAAGTCGGTGCATCACGACAGCTACATGCGGCTCTACGCGATGCTGGAGGAGCGCGGAAAGCCGCTTTGCTTCCATGCCGGCAACAACTGGCAGGACGATTACCTGAAGCAGCTCGACCTGTTCATCTCGATGCACGCGATCTCGTTCGTGCTGTGCAACCTGGTGCACCTGACCAACTGGGTGATGCACGGCCTCAACGAGCGCTTCCCCAAGCTCGACGTGATCTGGACGGAAAGCGGCATCGCCTGGGTGCCGTTCCTCATGCAGCGGCTCGATAACGAATATCTGATGCGCTCGTCGGAAGCGCCGAACCTCAAGAAGCTGCCGAGCGAGTACATGAAAGACATGTACTACACGACCCAGCCGATGGAGCGGACC
>JAYQUR010000075.1:0-12325 GCA_038148075.1 Alphaproteobacteria bacterium
GTCGCGCTTCTCGTCGCCGGGCTTCGCGCCCGCGGCGTCCTTCTCGTCCTTCACCGCCGGGGCGCCGGGCGCGGGGGAGGTTTCGGCATCCATGGTCGGAATCTGGCGACCTAAGGCGGTTAAGGCAAGCCGCCCGCAACAATTCGTTAAGCTGTGTCGTCCATAATGTCCTTTGGCTTCCGGACCCCCATTCATCGGCGCGATATGGCTCAGAAAACCGCGAATTCCAACTATGTGGATACCCTCAAGCGCGAACGGGACCGTTTCGTCGCGCTTGCGTTCTGCGCCGCCGATGCGCTGTTCGAGCTCGATGGCGACAAAAAGGTCGCCTACGCCGCCGGCGCGACGAAGGCACTGGCGAATCTCGAACCCGCAGAGGCAATCGGCGCGCAATTCATCGATCTCGTGGACCGGACGGATCGGGGTTACGTGTCCGAACGCCTTCAGGCGATGGACCATGCGAACCGCCTCGACCCGTTGATGGTCCGGCTACGGGGGCCCGAGGGCCCCACGCCCCGCCTGATGATGACCGGCTATCACCTGCCCGACCTCCCCGGCTCGGTGTTCATCGCGCTCCGGCTCGCCAGCAAGGACGAGCTGCTGACCGATTCCAACGACACCCGTCGCGACCGCGAGACCGGCCTGCTGAACCGCGAAGCGTTCGCGGAGGTGGCGGCACAGAAGATCCGCGATGCGGAAGGGCGCGGCGCGGATCTCAAGCTGACGATGCTGCGCCTTGGCGACATGTCCGATCTGCGCACGCGTCTGGACGAGGAAGCCGACAGGGACTTGATGCGCACGCTCGGCGCCTGTTTGACCGGCGATTCGCAGCACAACGAAGCGGCCGCGCGTTTCGATGACGAGAACTTCGGCGTCCTGCATAGCGACGGGTTCGACCTGAACAGCCTGCACGAACGCATCGAGAGCCATATCCGGAACGCCGATCCGCAAGGTGTCGGCATCCGCGTGAGTCACCAGACGGCGGATGCGACGCTGCCGGATGCAAGCTCGCAGGATACGATCAAGGCGCTTCTCTATACGATCACCCAGTACTGCGACGATCCGAGCAGCGAACCGGCGATCAAGAGCCTCTCGGAAAATCTAGAGGATCTCGTCCAGGAAGCGTCGACCAAGATGGTCGAGTTCCGCGCCCTGGTGTCCGAGGACAATTTCGACGCCGTCTACCAGCCGATCGTCGATGTCTTGACCAGCGAAATCCATCACTACGAGGTGCTGGCGCGTTTCGCCGGCGGTCTCGATCGTTCGCCGTACGAACTGATCACCTTCGCCGAGAACATGGGGCTGATCTGCGATTTCGATTTCGCGATGTTTCGCAAGACGATCGACCAGCTCCACGCGTGGCGCCGGAAAGGCAAGGTGTACAAACTTGCCGTCAATCTTTCGGGCCGCTCGATCGGTAACCAGTCGTTTCTCGATGCGCTTCTAAAGCTGCTGGGCGAGCATGACGATCTGCGGAACCAGCTGAGCATCGAAATCACCGAGTCGGCCCGTATTCACGACCTCGAACGGACGAACGAGATCATCCAGAGCCTGCGCAAGGCCGGCCACACGGTCTGCCTCGACGACTTCGGCGCGGGCGCCGCGGCCCTTCGCTATCTCCACGCGCTCGACGTGGATATCGTCAAGATCGACGGTTCCTACATTCGCGGGGCCCACGAGGACCGCAAGCTGAACGCCTTCCTCAAGGCGATCGCCGGGCTGTGCGCCGACCTCGGCGTCGACACGATCGCCGAGATGGTCGAGGACAAGGAAACGGTCGAATTGCTGCGTCAATGCCGCATTCCCTATGCGCAGGGCTATCTGTTCGGCAAGCCGATGCCGCAGATCGAGAGCTTTACGCCCGAACGCAAGCCCAAGGTCCGCCGCGGCGGCTGGAGCCGTATCGCCGGGGCGCCGGCCTGAGCCGGTTTCGGATATGCTGGGTCGTTTGCTGAGGAAGAGAACCGCACCGCCGTCGCCAGAGCCGGTCCCGGCTCCGGCGTCCCCGCCTGCGCGTCCGGCCCCGGCAGCCCGGACGCGGGTGTCCAACCCCGCTCTGTTCCACGCGCTGGTCGAATCGCGTCAGCGCTTCAAGGAAATCGTCGAAGTTTCCGGCGACTTCGCATGGGAAACGGATGCCGACGGAACGTTCGTGTATGTCTCTCCCGGTGGAACGCTTGGCCATGCGCCCGGCGACATGGTCGGCAAGGCGGCTCGGATCTTCTTCGCCGACGAGGGAGCGCAGCGCAATTCGCCGTTCACTGCGCGCCAGGCGACGCGCGACGTCGAGATCCGGCTGCGTTGCGCCGACGGCGCCGCCGCGATCCTGCGAACGTCGGCTGTACCCGTTGTTGCGAAAGACGGCACCCCCACTGGTACGCGCGGGGTTTGCCGCGACATTACCGACGAAAGGCGCGAGCATGACGAATTCATCGCCATGCAGCTTCGCGAGGCCCAGATGGGCCGAATCGTCCGTGCGGCGGCCGGCGAACTCGACCCCGAAGCGATGCTCCGGACGGCGCTCTCGGAGACGAGGAATGCGCTGGGCGCGGATCGCGTCGAATTGCGGCGGCCGGGCGGCGACGGCGGTTTCGTTGCGATCGCCGCGGCGGGCGACGGTGACGACGTCGATGCGCCGGTGCTGGGGAACGTCCTGCACCGCATGGCCGAGAGCCGGTCCCTGGTCACCGCCGCCGACAGCGAAAACTACTATCTCTGCGCTCCGACCGTGTTCCGCAGCAGCGTGACCGGTGCCGTCCTGGTTGTCCGCTCTCTTCCGCGCGACGTGTGGACGGACGGCGAGCGCGACTTCGCGGGCGAACTGGCGGCGCAGTTCGCGATCATGCTCGAGCAGATCGACAATCACCGGAAGCTCGATGCGCTTGCCCGGCACGACGAACTGACGGGGCTGCTGAACCGCCGCGCCTTCTTCGACGAACTCCGCGACCGCCTCGTCCGGATAGGTTCCGGAAGCGCCGCGGGAACGATGTTCTACGTCGATTTCGACAATTTCAAGCTGGTCAACGACGTCCATGGGCACAAGCGCGGCGACGAGGCGCTGACGGCGCTGTCGGACATGCTCACAACGAACAGCCGGCCCGGCGATCTGGTTGCGCGTCTCGGCGGCGACGAGTTCGCGATGTGGCTAGAGCGAACGGACGAAGCGGCGGCGCGCAAACGCGCTGCCCAGCTTCTCGAGGCGTCCGCAGGGTTGCGGATATTCTCCGGCGCGCCGGATCGCCCGCTCGGAATTTCGGTCGGTGTCGCGGTCGTACCGAAAGGCAGCGACGAAACGATCCAGGATCTCTCTGCGCGGGCAGACCAGGCGATGTACCGCATAAAGAAGAACGGCAAGTCCGGTTTCGAAATGGCGGGCCCCGTGCCCTCTCCCGAAACGGACGCCGACGCGACGTCTTCCCCGGCCGGCGGCGAGGCCGCGGCATGAGCGGGCTGATCGCCGGACTGCTGTCGCTCGGCCGTACCGTTGCCGGGCGCCCCGTCGATTACGAGGATGCAAAGCGCCGCGCGGTCGACGCCGATCCCGGAATCCGGATGGCGCTTGCGCGCAAGGCCGATGTCCCGCCGGAGATTCTCTACTATCTGGCGGAGGACCCGGACACCGATATCCGCCGCGAGATCGCGGCGAACCCCGGTACGCCGGTTCAGGCCGACGAAATTCTCTCCCGCGACGGCGACGATACCGTCCGCTGCCACGTTGCGCGGAAGGTCGCGCGACTTGCTCCCGATCTCACCGACGAGCAGCAGCGGAAAGCCGGCGAGATCGTCGCCGGCATCCTCGAGCGTCTGGCCCGGGACGAGGCGGTCCGGGTTCGCCAGGCCCTGTCGGAAGAACTTCGCTCGGCCCGCAACGTACCGCCAAGCGTGATCGAAACGCTGGCGCGGGACGCGGAAGCGGCCGTGAGCGGCCCTGTGCTGGAGAACTCGCCGCTACTGTCCGACGACTTTCTGATCGACATCATCGCGAGCGATCCGGTTACCGAAGCGCTGCAATCGATCGCGGCGCGTAGCGATCTGAGCGCGGACGTCGCCGATGCGATCGTCGACAGCGATCGAACCGATGCCATCACGTCGCTTTTGCGCAACGGCAGCGCCCAGATTCGCGAAACCACCCTCGACAGGATCATCGAGGGCGCTCTGGAAATAGAGGACTGGCACGAGCCCTTGGTCGAACGCCCGTCCCTGTCCCCCGGCTCCGCCGCGAAACTGGCCCGCTTCGTCACCGACTCCCTCGTCGAGAGGCTGCTGGACCGGCCCGGGTTCGATACCGAGATGCGGGCAGAAATCGCCCGCAATGTCCGCAAGCGGCTGGGATCGCAGGAAGAAGACTCCGACGGCGACGGCCGCGAGACCGCCGGCGAGCGCGCCGAACGCATGTTCCGGGCGGGAACTCTGAGCGAGGCCGATATTTTCGGCGCCATCGATCGCGGCGAACGCACCTTCATCGTCGAGGCGATATCGCTTCTGGGCGGCCTCAATCGCGCCGCCGTGCAGAAGGCATTCGCGCTTGCGAGCGCCAAGGGGGTTGCGGCGGTCGCGTGGAAGGCGGGTCTGTCCGCCGAGACCGCGCACCAGATCCAGCTTCGGGTGGCGCGCATCCCGCCCGGGGAGGCGGTCAAGCCGTCGGGCGGGGGCTATCCGATGTCCGAGAAGGACATTGGCTGGCAGCTGGAGTTTCTCGGAGCCTGACGACGGCGCCCGGACAGGTGCTTATTTCTTGGCGGCGCGGATCATCGTACCGGCGCCATGTTCCGTGAAGATTTCCAGTAGCAGCCCGTGCGGCACCCGCCCGTCCATGATGACGGTCGCTTCGACGCCTTTCTTCACTGCCTCCAGACAGGTCTCGATCTTGGGGATCATCCCGCCGGAGATCGTTCCGTTCTTGATCATCGCCCGCGCCTGGCGCGCGGAAATGTCGGTGACGAGTTCGCCCTTCTTGTCGAGTACGCCTGCAACGTCCGTCAGCATCAGCAAGCGCGAGGCGCCGATGGCGCCCGCGATCGCGCCGGCGGCGGTGTCGGCATTGATGTTGTATGTCATGCCGCCGTCGCCGACGCCGAGAGGCGCGATGACGGGAATCATGTGCGAGCTCGCCAGCGTGTCGATGACGCGGGTATTGATCGCGACCGGTTCGCCGACGAACCCGAGGTCGACGACCTTTTCGATATTCGAATCCGTCTTGCGCTTGTGCTGCAGCTTCTTCGCCTGAATGAGGTTGCCGTCCTTGCCGCAGATGCCGACGGCCGTTCCGCCCGCATTGTTGATCGCCGAGACGACTTCCTTGTTGATCGAGCCGGCGAGGACCATTTCGACGATTTCGACGGTTTTCTTGTCGGTGACGCGCAGCCCGTCGATGAACTCGCTTTCGATTTTCAGCCGTTTCAGCATCTCGCCGATCTGCGGTCCGCCGCCATGGACGACCACGGGATTGATGCCGACCTGCTTGAGCAGAACGATATCCCGCGCGAACATCTCGGCAAGCTTGTCGTCGCCCATGGCGTGACCGCCATACTTGATGACGAAGGTCTTGCCCGAGAATTTCTGCAGATAGGGCAGCGCTTCCGAAAGGGTCGTTGCGGTCCGCAGAAGCGATTTGATCTCGAAGAGATTCTTGGGGTCGTTCTTGCTGTCTGTTGCCATCGTTCCGTCCGGCAGGGTTTGCGCCAGAATACTAGCTTTGCACGATCTTTTCTGGCGTTTAGCGGATATCTGCGAGCATTGCCAGTTCGGCGCGCAGGGATTCCATTCCGTCCGCCGAGATCGAACTCGTGCGCACGATCGCCGGGTGCGCGGCGACATGGCGTGCGATCGTCGCGCTCGTGCGCCGCTCAACCTCGTCCAGCGCGCCGGGTTTCACCTTGTCGCATTTGGTGAGAACGATCTGATAGGAGACCGCAGAGGCGTCGAGGTCGTTCATGACGTCTGTATCCGCCGGCTTGATCCCATGCCGCGCGTCGATCAGCAGGCAGACCCGCCGCAGGGACGGGCGGCCTCTCAGGTAGTCGAAGATCAGCGCCGTCCAGCGCTTGATCTCGGACTTCGATGCGCGCGCGTACCCGTATCCGGGGAGGTCCGCCAGCATCAGCGCGTCCTGCAACCGGAAGAAGTTGATTTGCTGGGTGCGGCCGGGCGTATTCGACGTCCGTGCGAGCGCCTTGCGGCCGGTCAGCGCGTTGATCAGGCTCGACTTGCCGACGTTGGAGCGGCCGACGAAAGCGATCTCCAGCATGTCGGCTTCGGGCAGGCCGTCGAACGTCGCCGCGCCAGATACGAAAACGCATTCCTGCGCGAACAGCCAGCGGCCGCGCTCGATGGCCTCGTCGTCGGCGAGGTCCGCGTCCGTCCGGGAATCGTCCCGTGCGCCGGTCATGGCCGACTCCTGTTCAGACTAGCGCCGCTTGCGCTGACGCCGGGATTTCGACTTGTTCTTCGGGGCGGCCGCCGGCTTGGCTTCCGGGGCCTCATTCTCGTCATCGGAGTCCTTCTTGGCCCGTTTGCCGCGCGGCGGCGCTTTCGGGGCCTCGGGAGCGATCGCCTCGCCCGATGCCGAAACGCCCATCTGGCGCATGATCACCCATTGCTGCGCGATCGACAGCAGGTTGTTCCACGCCCAATAGATGACCAGCCCTGCGGGGAAACTGCCCAGCATGAAGGTGAACACGATCGGCAGGAACATGAAGATCTTCTGCTGCATGGGATCCGCGGGCTGCGGGTTCAGCTTCTGCTGCAGATACATCGTGATGCCCATGATGATGGGCCAGATGCCGATGTTCGCGATCGCCAACGCTTGCGGAACGTCCCAGTCGAACAGGCCGAAACCGATCAGGAGGCCGAGAGGGTCCGGCGCCGAGAGATCCTGAATCCAGCCGAAAAACGGCGCATGACGCATTTCGATGGTAACGAACAGCACCTTGTACAGCGCGAAGAAGACGGGGATCTGGATCAGGATGGGGAAACAGCCCGACATCGGGTTGGCTCCCTCCTTCTTGTACAGCTCCATCATCGCCTGGTTCTGACGCTGGCGGTCGTCCTTGTAGCGGTCTCGGATCTCGACCATCTTCGGCTGCAACTTCTTCAGCCGGCTCATCGACCGGTAGGATTTGTTGGCGAGAGGGAAGAAGGCGATCTTTATCAGAACGGTCAGCAGCAGGATCGCGACCCCGAAATTTCCGAGCAGCCGGAAGAAATACTCCAGGACATAGAAAATCGGCTTGGTGAGGAAATAGAACCAGCCGAAATCCACCAGCCGGTCGAAGCGCTGCACGCTGTATTTCTCTTCGTAGGAGTCGAGCAGCCGGACTTCCTTGGCGCCCGCGAAAAGCCGTGTCGAGTACTCCCAACTCTGCCCCGGCGCGACCGCGACCGCGTCGGCCAGATAGTCGACCTGATACTTGTCCTTGCCGCCCGGTGCGGTGTGGACGAACCGCGACGTGTTGTTGATCCGCTGATCGGGAATAAGAGCGGTCGCGAAGTATTTCGCCGTAATGCCCAGCCAGCCGCCCGGCCCCGTTTCGGTATGGACGCCGCCCTTATCGTCCTGGATGTCGTCGTAGTCCATTTCCTTCAGCGTGCCGTTGAACACGCCGGTAAGGCCTTCGTGCAGGATCCAGAAGCCGGACGTCTCGGGCGTCCCGGACAGCGACACGAGCCCGAACGGATGGACGGTGAGGGCATTTCCGCCGCCGTTGCGGACGCTCTGGCGAATCTCGAACATGAAGTTTTCGTCGATCGAGATGATCTGGCGGAACTCGACGCCCTGGGCGTTCGTCCAGCTCAGCGTCAGCGGCCGGCCGACCGTCAGCGTATCGCGATCCGCCGACCAGACCGTGTCCTGGTCGGGAATGTCGATCCCCGCCGTCTGCCCGACCCAGCCGAAGCGGGCGTAATAGGCCTTGTCGGTATCCGGCGGCGACAGCAGGACGATGTTCTGGCTGGCCTTTTCGATGGTCTCGCGGTAGCCGCGGAGCACGAGGTCGTCGATCAGGCCTCCGCGCAGGCGAATCGAACCGACGACCCGGTCGGTCGAAATCCTGACCCGCGGCGAGGATTTGAGAATGTCGGCCCGGGTGGCCGCGGGCGCGGGCTGTCCGGCGACCGGCGCGGTTCCCGCGACGGGTGCGGTTCCCGACGCAGCGGGAGCGCCGGGAGGCGTCGCGACGCCCGGCCGGGGCGCCTGCGTCGTCTGCGACGATTCCTGAGTTTTCTGCGCTTCGCGCAGCGCACGCTCGCGCTCCATGCGGGGCCCTTCGACCAGTACCTGGTAGCCGAGCAGGATGGAAACCGACAGGACGATCGCCATGATCAGGTTGCGCTGTTCCATCATGGACTAGGTGTCTCCTTCCGGGACCGGATCGTAGCCGCCCGCGCTCCAGGGATGGCATCGGGCGATCCGCCGCAGCGCCAGCCACCCGCCGCGAAACGCGCCGTGCGTCCGAACCGCCTCGATGGCATACCCCGAACAGGTGGGATGAAACCGGCAGGTTTGGGGAATCACAGGCGAGACCAGCAGCTGGTAGAAGCGGGCGAGCCCGATGATCAGGGCGCTCGGTATGGATCCGATGAACTTCATCGACGACTTCTGTCAGACGGGTTCTGCGCCGGTTCGTCCTGCTCCAGCAGGGCGCCGAGACGGCTCAGTCCCGTTTCCAGATCCTCCTTCAGGGCGGCGAAGTCGCGGCCCGGTGTCTCCCGTCGTCCGATCAGGACGTAATCGATTCCCGGCGCGGCCCGGCGCGCCAGAACGTCTTCGGCCGCCGCTCGCAGGCGGCGGCGCGCGCGATTTCGCACGACGGCGTTTCCGACGCGTCGGCTGACCGTCAGGCCGTAACGCGGCGCATCCACGGTTGCGCGGTCTTCCGGCGGTTGCGGGGCGACTTGCAAAACGAGGCCCGGAGCGGCCCACTTCTTCCGGCGGGCGGCGACCCGGAGAAATTGTTTTCGGGTCTTGAGGCGCTCGAGCATTGCGCCCTCGCAATCAGGCGGAAAGACGCTTGCGACCTTTTGCACGGCGGCGGGACAGGACCCGGCGGCCGCCTACGGTTTGCTTGCGCGCGCGAAAGCCGTGCCGTCTCTTGCGTACGAGTACGCTGGGCTGGAATGTACGTTTCAAGGCTGACTCCGCTTAGCGGTCTTTTCTCAAACAGGCCCGGTGTATAGTTGATTTGTCCCTTCGAAGTCAACGCGCCTGACGAAGCCTTGTTTTTCACCGTTTTCGAGCCTTCACGCTTTGTTGAGGGGGTGTTGATTAGAGTCTTCCTCCCCGCCGTTCCAGATATCGGAAGCGCGGACGGCGTCGGTCGCGCTTAACGATGGTCCAGCAGGGGGCTTATATTGTAATGCGCACATCAGGAAACGCCTCGACCGCGATCTCCGAAGCTTCGGCCCCGCCCGACGGTCCGGGGGGCGTTCGGGGCGGGGAAACGGAAATGCACGAGACTTCCAATTCGCCCTCGCCGCCGGTTTCGGCCAGGCAAGGCGGTATGTCCGTCGGACGCATCGCACCCGTCGCCATTCTCGCGGCGGGTCTCGCGGCCTTCTTCGCCTTCGATCTGAACGCCTATATTTCGCTCGACGCCCTCAAGACGCACAAGGACCAGCTCAGGCTGTGGGTGGACGACTACGGCCTCCTGACCGGCCTCGTCTTCATGACGGTCTATGCCGTTGCGGTGGCCTTCTCCATTCCGGGCGCGGTATTCATCACCATTGCCGGCGGCCTGATGTTCGGGCCTTACCTGGCGACGGTCTATGTGGTGATCGGCGCGACGGTCGGCGCGCTCGCCGTGTTTCTCGCTGCGCGGTACGCCTTCCAGGATTTCTTCCGCCAGAAAGTGGGCAATGCGGCGAAACGGATGGAGGCGGGTTTCCGGGAGAACGAACTCAGTTACATGTTCATTCTCCGTCTCGTGCCGCTGTTCCCGTTCTGGCTGGTCAATCTCGTGCCCGCGTTTCTCGGCGTCAGCGTCCGGACCTATATCGTCGGGACGCTGATCGGCATCATCCCCGGCGCATTCGTCTATTCGCTAGTCGGTGACGGCGCCGGCGCGGTGCTCGAGGCGGGCGGCGACCTCAACCTGTCGATCATCTTCGAGCCGCGCTTCCTCGCGCCCATCGTCGGGCTGGCGCTGCTTGCCTGCGTGCCGATCCTCTACAAGAAGTTTCGAAAGCGGCCGGATACGCCAGCCGCCTGACCGCGATCCGCGACCGGGTCGAGAACGCGACCAACGAACGCCTGAAACAACCAAGGTGCCTCCCCCAATGGAAAAGATCACTGCCGACATCTGCGTCATCGGCGGCGGCTCCGGCGGTTTGTCCGTCGCTGCCGGTGCGTCCCAGATGGGCGCCGATGTCGTCCTGCTCGAACGGGCAAAGATGGGCGGCGACTGCCTGAATTACGGATGCGTTCCGTCCAAATCGATGATTGCCGCGGCGCACGCCGCGCAGGCAGTGCGCGAGGCGGGACGTTTCGGAATCGACGCATCCGAGCCCGCGATCGACTTCGCCCGCGTCCATGCCCACGTGCACGGCGTAATCGACGCGATCGCGCCGCACGATTCCGTCGAGCGGTTCGAGGGGCTCGGCGTTCGAGTGATCGAACAGGCGGGTCGCTTCACCGGGCCGCGGACGGTCGTGGCCGGCGATACCGAAATCACCGCAAAGTGGTTCGTCATCTCGACGGGTTCGCATGCCGGCGCGCCGCCCATCCCGGGTCTGGATGGCGTCGACTACCTGACCAACGAGACGATCTTCGACAAAACCGTCGCGCCGGAGCATCTCGTCGTTATCGGCGGCGGGCCGATCGGCAGCGAGCTCGCCCAGGCGCATCGGCGCCTCGGTTGCCGGGTGACGATCCTCGATATCGCCCAGACCCTGAGCAACGACGACCCCGAACTTGCAGAGGTCGTGCGCACCCGCATGCTGAAAGAGGGCGTCGATATCCGTGCCGGGATCGAGATCGTTTCGGTCGAGAAGTCCGGCGACGGCGTTGCCGTCAACATCCGCGAAGACGGCGAGGACAGAAGGGTCGACGGCTCGCACCTGCTGGTGGCGGCCGGGCGTATCCCCAATCTCGACGGTCTCGACCTCGAGAAAGCCGGCATCGACTACGACCGGCGCGGCGTGAAGGTCGACGAGCGGCTGCGCAGTTCCAACAAGCGCGTTTTCGCGATCGGAGACGCGGCCGGCAGCTTTCAGTTTACGCACGTTGCCGGCTACCACGCGGGTATCGTGATCCGGAACGCGTTGTTTCGCCTTCCGGCCAGGGTCGACTACACGGCGCTGCCCTGGGTTACCTATACCGACCCGGAGCTCGCCCATGTCGGCATGAACGAGAAACAGGCGCGCGAGAAGCTGGGCGACATCCGCATCCTGCGTCATCCCTTTTCGGAGAACGACCGGGCGCAGGCGGAGGGACGCACAGACGGCCTCGTCAAGGTGATTGCCACCCCCAAGGGCGTCGTTGTCGGGGCGACGATCGTCGGCGCGCATGCAGGCGAATTGATCCAGAGCTGGATCCTCCCCATCCAGAAGAAGATGAAAGTGAAGGAGATCGCCGGGCTGATCCTGCCCTATCCGACGCTCGGCGAGGCGAACAAACGGGCCGCGGGCAGCTTCTTCACGCCGGCCCTTTTCAGCGAACGCACCCGGAAGGTCGTGCGCTTCATCCTGAAATTCGCCTGATTATCGTGCCGCTCCGACCTCTTCACGAAGAGTTGAGAAGCGGTGAGCGGACTGTGCATTGCTGTGCCCAGGGAATCCCCATCTAATCCAGTGGACGGCGGAAATGTCTCCGCGGTCCGAGGTTTCCGCAACGTCATCCGGGAGAATATCGATGATCAAGAAAACCGTTACCGTACTCAGTGTTGCCGCTCTTGCCGCGGGCGCCGTGGCGCTTCCCGCCGCTGCCGCCGGTTCGTCCGACGCCCCTGTCCAGATTGCCGCCTGCGGCCCGTGGAAGGCCAAGAATCCGTGTGCGGCCAAGAATCCGTGCGCGGCGAAGAACCCGTGTGCGGCCAAGAACCCCTGCGCGGCGAAAAACCCGTGCGCGGCCAAGAATCCCTGCGCCGCCAAGAAGTAACGGCGCCGGCGTTCCGGCCCTCTGAGGCCGCTTCGGAACCGCCCTCCCCTCGGGGAGGGCGTTTTCTCGTTCATTATCTCATTTTGAATCAAGGGGATAGAGACATTCCGGCAGGTTTTGTATAGTGCCGCCATGGAGCAATCGCGACGGCGTCTGCCGATCTATCTGACAGGGCTTTCGGCCCGACTGCTGCTGCTCACGGTCTTTTTCGTGATGCTGAGCGAAGTCTTCATT
>JAYQUR010000076.1:0-12238 GCA_038148075.1 Alphaproteobacteria bacterium
TGCTGCTCGAGATGCGCGCCGCGCGCACTCACATTGCCATCGTCGTCGACGAATATGGCGGGGTCGATGGCCTCGTCACGATCGAAGACCTCGTCGAGGAAATCGTCGGCGAGATCGAGGACGAGCATGACGAGGAAACCAAGCCCAAGATCGTCCGCAAGGGCGACGACGTTCTGGACATCGATGCGCGGGTCGAGATCGAGGATCTGGAATCCGAAATCGGGCCGCTGCTGACGGACGAGGAACGCGACGAGGATATCGATACCGTCGGCGGACTCGTGTTCTACGTCGCCGGCCGGGTGCCCGGCCGCGGCGAAGTGATCCGTCACGACTCGGGGCTCGAATTCGAGATACTGGATGCCGACCCGCGCCGGATCCGCCGGGTCCGGGCATCGAAACTGCAGCCGCGGCCCGAGGAATGAACGCGGCGGGCGGCGGCCGCCCGGCCGGCTCCCTCACCCGCATCGCAACCCGCCTGTCCGGTCTTCGGCGTTGGCGCCGCTGGCTCGTCGCCCTGCTGCTCGGTGCGCTCGCCGCCGCGGCCCAGCCACCGGTTCACGCGATTCCCGTTCTGGCGGTCAGTTTTTCCGGTCTCGCGCTTCTGCTCGCCGGGGCGCAAACCGGCCGGCGCGCCTTTGCCGACGGCTGGCTGTTCGGCGCGGGTTACTTCGCGGCGGGCCTTTACTGGATCGCGAACGCCTTCCTCGTCGATGCCGACCGTTTCGCGTGGATGATTCCCTTCGCCCTGATGGCCCTGGCGTTCGGACTCGCGCTTTTTAACGGCGCCGCGCTCTGGATCGCCCATCGTTTTCGTGGCCGAGGCGTCCCCGATCCCCTGGTGCTTGCCGCCGCCTGGACGTTTTGCGAATGGTTGCGCGGCGTCGTGCTGACGGGCTTTCCCTGGAATCCGGTCGGCAATGTCTGGGTCGTTTTCGAGCCCGCGCTGCAGGGCGCGGCATGGGTCGGGGTCTACGGTCTGTCGGCGGTGACGGTGTGGGCCGCCGCGGGGTTTGCGACGTTTGTTGCGCCCCGGCCGCCCGGGGCGGCGCCCCGATGGGCCGGCGCGCTTGCCGGGACGGCAGTTCTCGCCGCGGTCGCGGTCGCCGGCGCGGTCCGTCTGTCCTCCGCCGAGACCGGCACGGTCGGCGGCGTGAAGCTGCGGCTCGTGCAGGCGAATATCGACCAGCGGGACAAGTGGCGGCCCGATCGGCGCGCGGCTAACTATGCCCTGCAGCTCGATATGAGTCGCCAGCCGCCCGGCGGCGACGTCACGCACGTTATCTGGCCCGAGACCGCCGCGCCGTTCGGGGTTACCACCGACGCCGCCCGGAGGAGCCTGATGCGCGATGTCGTGCCCCGCGGCGGTGCGCTGATCGCGGGCGCCCCCCGCTACAGGATCGAGGGCGGGCGCCTGGCGCAAATCTGGAACGGTCTCGTTGCCGTCGACGGCGCCGGCGCCGTGACGGCGTCGTACGACAAGCATCATCTCGTTCCGTTCGGCGAATACGTACCGTTTCGCGACATCCTCCCGCTGGACAAGATTACGGCGGGCTCGATCGACTTCTCGCCCGGACCGGGGCCCGTCGCGCTGAGCGTCCCCGGCCTGCCGCCGTTCAGTCCGCTTATCTGCTACGAGGCGATTTTTCCGGGCGAGGTGGTGGCGTCCGGCGAGAGGCCCGGCTTTCTGCTACAGCTCACCAATGACGGGTGGTTCGGGCACAGCGCCGGGCCGCACCAGCATTTCGCCTCGGCCCGGTTGCGCGCGGTAGAGGAAGGGTTGCCTCTCGTGCGATCCGCGAACACGGGTATCTCCGCCATCGTCGACGCCTACGGACGGGTGACGGCGCAGCTCGGCCTCGGGCGGCAGGGCGTTATTGACGGTGCTTTGCCGAAACCCTTGTCGCGGCCCACTCTTTTTGGTCAGATCGGAAACGCGAGCGGCGGGGCGTTCTTGCTCCTGCTCGTTATTGCTTCTTTGATCGCCAACAGATTCAAAGGGGTAGAAAAAAAAGAAACAATCTGAAACGTTCTTGTGGCGGAATATACGATAGTATATTAACGCTGCAGGATTCGGCGTAAAGAACTGGCGACAGCGGTTGTTTTCGAGCGTTACCGAATTCGACGATCTATTCAAGACTAACGGTAACTTCAAAAGATATCGGGGATATGGCAGACAACAATCCGAAAGAGAAAACGCGCGCCAAACCTGTGCGGACGCGCGGCGGGCCCGAGGCAGTCGACGTTCACGTCGGCAGCCGGGTGCGTCAGCGGCGGACGATGCTCGGGATGAGCCAAGAAAAACTGGGCGAAGCGCTCGGTCTGACCTTCCAGCAGGTCCAGAAGTACGAGCGCGGCGCGAATCGGATCGGCGCCAGCCGGCTGCACCATATCTCCGAAGTTCTCGACGTTCCGATTTCGTATTTTTTCGAGGACCTGTCGCCCAGCTATTCGATGAAGAAGGGGGGCGTCGCCCTTGAGGAGGCGCAGGCCGAATACGATCATGACCCGATGGCCAAGCGCGAGACGCTCGAACTCGTCCGTTCCTACTACAAGATCAAGGATGCGCGGGTACGCCGCCGGATTTTCGAACTGACCAAGCAACTCGGAAAATCCTTCTCCGAAGACTGACATCGCCTCCGTACGCGAGGAACTCCGGCTCCCGTCGCGCGCTTGACGCGCTTCCGTCGAATTGCGATTACTGCGCCGCATCGTCCGTATGTCGCCCGGCGCAGGAAATCGCTGCCTTGGCGCAACCGGACGCCGCCCGCTTCGGCGACGGCGCGGGCTAAACGACAGAATTTTCAAGGAGGCGGAACGTGCCACGGGGCAGCTATCTTTTTACGAGTGAATCGGTTTCCGAAGGTCATCCCGACAAGGTTTCGGACCGAATTTCCGACGAGGTCGTCGATCTCTTTCTCGGCGGCGACCCGCTGTCTCGCGTCGCCTGCGAAACGCTGACGACGACCAATCGTATCGTCATCGCCGGCGAGGTTCGCGGGCCCGATTCGATCACTCCCGAGAAGATCGAGGAAGTCGCCCGCGCCGCCGTCAAGGACATCGGCTACGAGCAGGACGGCTTTCACTGGAAGGATGCGGACGTTCAGGTCTATCTGCACCAGCAGTCGGTCGACATCGCCCAGGGCGTCGACGCCGCCGGCAACAAGGACGAGGGCGCCGGCGACCAGGGCATCATGTTCGGCTACGCGTGCACCGAGACCGACGTGCTGATGCCGGCGCCGATCCAGTATTCGCACGAAATCCTGCGCTCGCTTGCCGACGCGCGGCACGCCGATCCGAGCTGCGGCCTCGGACCGGATTCCAAGAGCCAGGTCACGCTGCTCTATGAAAACGGCAAACCCGTGCGCGCGACATCGGTCGTCGTCTCGACGCAGCACGACGAGGCGCTCGACCAGGATCAGGTGCGCGAAATCGTGCGTCCGCACGTCGAGAAGGTTCTGCCCGCCGGTTGGATGTGCCCGGAAGACGAATTCTACGTGAACCCGACCGGACGTTTCGTGATCGGCGGTCCCGACGGCGACTGCGGCCTGACCGGACGCAAGATCATCGTCGATACCTACGGCGGCGCCGCGCCGCACGGCGGCGGCGCGTTCTCGGGCAAGGACCCGTCCAAGGTCGACCGTTCGGCCGCTTACGCCGCGCGCTGGGTGGCCAAGAACGTGGTCGCCGCCGGCTTCGCCGAAAGATGCGTGATCCAGCTCGCCTACGCGATCGGCGTCGCGAAGCCGCTTTCCGTCTATGTCGATACCTACGGCACGTCCACGATCGACGAGGAGAAGCTCGGCGGGATCATCCAGGAGGTCGTCGACCTGTCGCCGCGCGGCATTCGCGAAGGCCTCAAGCTGAGTCGGCCGATCTACGCCCGTACCGCCGCTTACGGCCACTTCGGCCGCGAGGCGGAAGCCGACGGCGGATTTTCTTGGGAAAACACCGATCTCGTCGAGGCGCTCAAGTCGGCCGCGACCTGATCTCCGTCAGAGACTGACCGCACGATGCCGGAGCGCCGCCGAATTCTCTATGGCCGGCGGCGCGGCCGGCGTTTGCGTACCGGCCAGCGCGCCCGGGTGGAAGAGCTCCTTCCGACGCTCGAAATCGACCTCGAGAACGTCGAAGCCGGCCGTCTGTTCGGCGACGCCCGCCCGCTGTGGCTCGAAATAGGTTTCGGCGGCGGCGAGCATCTCGCGTGGCAGGCGGCGGCGCATCCGGATGTCGGCGTCATCGGCTGCGAACCCTTCATGAACGGGGTGGTCAAGCTGCTCGGGCTGATCGACGCCGACGGGCTCGAAAACGTCCGGCTGTTCCGCGACGACGCCAGGCTGCTGGTCGAGCGGCTGCCGCCGCAATCCCTCGAGCGCGCATTCATACTGTTTCCGGACCCGTGGCCGAAAGCGCGGCATCACAAGCGCCGGATCGTTTCGGATCCGGTGCTGGGTCAGCTCGCGACGGCGCTGGTCGACGGCGCCGAATTGCGGATCGCGACCGACGATCCGGGCTATCTCGAGTGGATCCTGATGCACATGCGCCGGCAGGCGGATTTCGAGTGGCAGGCGCGGCGGCCGGCGGACTGGCGCGAGCGAGCCGATGACTGGCCGCAGACGCGCTACGAGGCAAAAGCCGTGGCGGCAGGGCGTCGCTGCGCGTTTCTGAGCTACCGTCGGCGTCCGCGCGGTAGCGTCGCATAAGGACTTGCCATTCCCCGAGAGCGGCACTAGTTTACGCCCAATTCGCCACACGCCCTCCGGGGCGGAACAAAAAGACCTCCAAAGTGGGCCCGGCCCGCTTTTTTTATTGGCTTTCGAGTGAGGGCCGCGGCTTCCCGCCGGCGCGTGGCGGAGGACGGACGAAACGGGACGAATACGGCTGGCATGGATCAGGCGACACGAATCGGCGAACTGGTCGAACCTTCGCTCAATGCGATGGGTTACGATCTCGTCCGCGTTCAGTTGAGCGGCGGCGAGAATTTGCGGCTGCAGATCATGGCGGAGCGCCTCGACCGCGCGGAAATGACGGTCGACGATTGCGCGGATATCAGCCGCAACATTTCGGCCATCCTCGACGTCGAGGATCCGATCAAGGACGCCTACACCCTGGAGGTTTCCTCGCCGGGTATCGACCGGCCGCTGGTGCGTCTGGACGATTTCAGCCGTTTCGCGGGCTTCGAGGCGCGGGTGGAGAGCGAGCTGCCCGTCGACGGCCGGAAGCGGTTCCGCGGAAAACTGCTCGGCGTGGAAGCCAACCACATCCGCATCGACGTCGAAGGGACCGGCTATTCGATCCCCTTCGAGCACGTTCACCGCGCCAAGCTCATCCTGACGGACGAGCTGATCGCGGCGAGCCGGAACGATCACAACGCCTGAGGGCACGACGCAACCGACCGGCCCGGGGCCGGAACAAAACGGAAGAACGATCATGGTTGATATGGAGAACATTCCCGTTGCCGGTTACGACCGGCTGGAGCTTCTGCAGATCGCAGATGCGGTCGCACGGGAAAAATCGATCGAGGCCGACGAAGTGCTGGTCGCCATGGAAATGGCGATCCAGAAGGCGGCGCGGTCCAAATACGGGCAGGAGCACGACGTGCGCGCCGAGATCGACCGCAAGACCGGCGACATCAAGCTGGCGCGCTATCTCGAGGTGACCGACGAGATCGAGAACGAGGTCACCCAGATCACGCCCAGGGAAGCCCAGAACATGAAGCCCGGCGCCCAGGCCGGCGATTTCATCATCGACCCGCTGCCGCCGATTGATTTCGGCCGCATCGCCGCCCAGACCGCGAAGCAGGTCATCGTCCAGAAGGTCCGCGAGGCCGAGCGCAAGCGCCAGTACGAGGAATACAAGGACCGCGTCGGCGAGATCGTGAACGGCATCGTGAAGCGGACGGAGTACGGCAACGTCACCGTCGATCTCGGCCGCGCCGAGGCGGTCATCCGCCGCGACGAGTCGATCCCGCGCGAATCGCTGCGGCCCGGCGACCGCGTCCGCGCCTACATCTACGACGTGCGCGAGGAAATGCGCGGCCCGCAGATCTTCCTGTCGCGCAGCCATCCGCAGTTCATGGCCAAGCTGTTCGCCCAGGAAGTACCGGAAATCTACGACGGCATCATCGAGATCAAGTCGGTTGCCCGCGACCCGGGCAGTCGCGCGAAGATCGCGGTGCTCTCCAACGATTCCAGCATCGATCCGGTGGGCGCCTGCGTCGGCATGCGCGGCAGCCGCGTGCAGGCCGTTGTCGGCGAGCTGCAGGGCGAGAAGATCGACATCATCCAGTGGTCGCCTGACCCGGCGACCTTCATCGTCAACGGTCTCGCGCCCGCCGAGGTGACCAAGGTCGTCCTCGACGAGGAACAGCGGAAGATCGAGGTCGTCGTGCCCGACGACCAGCTGAGCCTGGCGATCGGCCGGCGCGGCCAGAACGTGCGCCTTGCCTCCCAGCTTACCCAGTGGGACATCATGATCCTCACCGAAGAAGAGGAATCCGAGCGCCGACAGGAAGAGTTCCGCCAGCGCTCGCAGATGTTCATGGACGGGCTCGACGTCGACGACGTGCTCGCGCACCTGCTCGTCACGGAAGGTTTCTCGTCGATCGAGGAGGTCGCGTTCGTCCCGATCGAGGACCTGCTGTCCATCGAGGGCTTCGACGAGGACATCGCCGAGGAACTCCGCACGCGCGCCCAGAACTTCCTGACCGAGGAAGAGGAGCGTCTGACCGAAGCGCGGCGCGAACTCGGCGTCAGCGACGACGTTGCTGCGATCGAGGGGCTGTCGGCGGCCATGCTGGTAACGCTCGGCGAGGCCGGCATCAAGACGATCGACGATCTCGGCGATCTCGCGACCGACGAGCTGATCGATCCGGGCAATCGCGAGGGCGAAGGCCGCGGCATTCTGGCCGATTACGGGCTGGACGAGGACGAGGCCAACGCCATCATCATGGCCGCCCGCTCGCACTGGTTCGACGACGAGCCGGTCGCGGAAGCGGCTCCGGCGGAGGAAGCCGTTCCCGCGGAAGCGGTGGAGGAGAGCTGAGCCTTCGCCATGACGCGATCCGCATCCCATAAATCCGCCGCCGAGCCGGAACGGCGCTGTATCGTGACCCGGGAAACCGGGCCGCGAGGCGGGCTGATCCGGTTCGTCGTCTCGCCCGAGGGCGAGGCGGTGCCCGATCTGGCGGAGAAGCTGCCCGGGCGCGGATTGTGGTTGGGGGCGTCGCGGGATATAGTGCGCCGCGCCTGCGCCGAGAACGCCTTTTCGAAGGCGGCACGGCGAAACGTGACGGTTCCGGACGATCTTCCGGACCGGCTCGCAGGGCTGCTGGACCGGCGGTGCCTCGACCATATCGGTCTGGCTCGACGATCCGGACAGGCGGTGGCGGGGTTCGAGAAGGTCCGGGGCGCTCTGAAGGACGGCAATGTCGCCGTTCTGCTGGAGGCGTCCGACGGTGCGGCGGACGGCCGCGAAAAGCTGGCGCGTCTGCCCTTCGACGGCCCGACGCTGTCGCTGTGGACGGCAGAAGCGCTGGGTGCGCCTTTCGGCCGCGACCGCGCGGTGCATGCCGCCGTGTTCGAAGGCGGGCTGGCCCGGCGGCTGGTTCGCGACGCCGCGCGACTGGAAGCCGTGCGGGAAACGTGCGCTCAAGACGGCGCGCAACTGGTTTTGCAGGAAAGCTGACGAGAGATGACGGATAACAAAGAAACCGACGGCACGAAAAAGAAGCTCACGCTCTCGCGTCCGGGCAAACTGGAGCTGAACAAGACGGTCGATGCCGGCCAGGTTCGCCAGAGCTTCTCTCATGGCCGCACCAAGTCGGTCGCCGTCGAGGTGCGCCGCAAGCGGACGTTCAAGCAGGGCGGCGACGGCGCCATGACCGAGGTGCGGGACCTGCCCAAGGTCGAGGAGGCCGTCGAGGCTGCGCCCGTCGTCGAGGCCGTCGAGCCCGAAGCCAAGCCCGAACCGCCGCTTCGCACGCTCACCGATTCGGAGCGCGCTGCGCGGCTGCGGGCGCTCGAGGGCGCACGCCAGACCGAGAACGAGATCGCCGAGAATCGCGCCGAGCGCGAGGCCATGGAAGCCCGCCGACGCGAGGAGGAGCGCCTTCGTCGCGAGGAGGAAGAGGCGCGGCGCAAGGAAGAGGAAGAGCGACGCCGCACCGAGGAAGAGGAGCGTCGGCGCCAGGAAGAAGAGGCCGCCCGTCGCGCCGCCGAGCAGGCGGCCCGTCTCGAAACGCGCGACGCCGGATCGGAAGAAGCCGCCAAGGCGAAAGCCAAGGCCAAGCCCGTCGCCCGCGACGGGGCGGAAGAACCCGATGCCGAAGCCGACGACAGCGGCAAGCGCGCCGGCAAGGCCGATGCGCGCAAGCCTGCACCGCGTCGCGGCGACTCGCGCCGGCGCGGCGGCAAGCTGACGATCTCGCAGGCGCTCAACGATGAAGAGCGGGTGCGTTCCCTGGCGTCTGTCCGCCGGCAGCGCGAGCGCGAAAGGCGCGCGTCTTCCGGGCCCAAGGAAACGACCAAGGTCTTCCGTGAGGTGACGATCCCGGAAACGATCACCGTCCAGGAACTCGCCAACCGTATGACCGAGCGCTCCGGCGATGTTGTCAAGGCGCTGATGAACAACGGAATCATGGCGACGATCACCCAGACGATCGACGCCGATACCGCCGAGCTGATCGTGACCGAGTTCGGCCATACGCCCAAACGCGTGTCCGAGGCCGACGTCGAGATCGGGCTCAAGGTCGAGGACGACGACGAGGCGCTGCTCAAGTCGCGGCCGCCGGTCGTCACCGTCATGGGCCATGTCGATCACGGCAAGACCTCGCTGCTCGATGCGCTGCGCGCGACCGACGTCGCCGCCGGCGAAGCGGGCGGCATTACCCAGCACATCGGCGCCTATCAGGTGCAGATCGCCAGCGGCGACAAGATCACCTTTCTCGACACGCCTGGCCACGAAGCCTTCACGGCCATGCGCTCGCGCGGTGCGACGGTGACAGACATCGTCGTCCTGGTCGTAGCGGCTGACGACGGCGTGATGCCGCAGACGATCGAGGCGATCGATCACGCGAAGGCGGCAGAAGTGCCGATCATCGTGGCGATCAACAAGATCGACCGGCCGGACGCCAACCCCGATCGCGTGCGTAACGAGTTGCTGTCGCATGAGATCGTCGTGGAAAGCCTCGGCGGCGACGTGCAGGACGTCGAGGTGTCGGCCGTGGAGAAAACCGGACTCGACAAGCTCGAAGAGGCGATCGTCCTGCAGGCCGAAATTCTCGAAATCAGGTCCAATCCGGACCGCAGTGCCGAAGGCGTCGTGGTCGAGGCGAAGATGGAAACCGGTCGCGGTTCCGTCGCGACGGTTCTCGTCCAGCGCGGCACGCTCAATGTCGGCGACATCGTCGTCGCCGGCGCCGAGTGGGGCAAGGTCCGCGCGCTGCTGGACGACACCGGCGAACGGGTCGATAGCGCGGCGCCCTCCACCCCGGTCGAGATTCTGGGTCTTAACGGCACGCCGAACGCCGGCGACGAGTTCTCCGTCGTCGACAACGAGGCGCGGGCTCGCGAAATCACCGAGTTCCGCCAGCGGCGCGAGCGAGAAGCGAAGGTGCTGGCCGGTGCGCGCGGCACGCTCGACGAAATGTTCAGCAAGATCCAGGCGGGCGAGGTCAAGGAGATCCCGATCGTCGTCAAGGGCGATGTGCAGGGCTCGGTCGAGGCGATCGTCCAGAGCGCGCACAACCTCGGAACCGACGAGGTCTCCGTGCGGGTGCTGCATACCGGCGTCGGCGCGATCAACGAATCCGACGTCACACTCGCCAAGGCGTCGAACGCGATGCTCGTCGGCTTCAACGTCCGCGCCAATGCGCAGGCGCGCCAGCTCGCCGAGAGCGAGGGTGCGGATATCCGTTACTACGCGATCATCTACGACCTGGTCGACGACCTGCGGGCGATGCTCACCGGCATGCTGGCGCCGCAGATCCGCGAGACGTTCCTCGGCAATGCGGCGATCAAGGAGGTCTTCAATATCACGAAGGTCGGGCGCGTCGCAGGTTGCGAGGTAACCGAAGGCGTCGTTCGCCGCGGTGCGAGCGTGCGCCTGCTGCGCGACGACGTCGTGATCCACGAAGGCAAGCTCTCGACCCTCAAGCGGTTCAAGGACGAAGTCCGCGAGGTCACCCAGGGTTTCGAATGCGGCATGGCGTTCGAGAACTACCAGGACCTCAAGGAAGGCGACGTCATCGAGTGCTTCGAGGTCGAGGAGATCGCCCGCACGCTGTAAGCGGTTTTACGGCCGTTTGCGGACGCCGGCGACGGACTAGGGTACCCCCATGGGCAGAGGCGACACCAGACCCCGCGGCCAGCGGCAATTGCGCGTCGGCGAACTGATCCGCCACGCGCTGGCGCAATCGCTCGAACGCGGCGAGGCGCACGACCCCGGCCTCGCGAATGCGTCGATCACCGTGACCGAGGTGCGGGTCAGCCCCGACCTGCGCAACGCGACGGCGTTCGTCATGCCGCTCGGCGGCGGCGCCGCGGCGGATATCCTCCAGAGCCTGAATCGAGCCGCGCCGTTCTTCCGGCGGCGCGTCGGCGAGGTCGTCGAGCTTCGGCGATTGCCGAACATCTCGTTCCAGCTCGATTCCAGTTTCGACAACGCGACCCACATCGACGGCCTGCTGCGCTCGCCGTCCGTGTCGGCCGACGTTCGGCCGCACGGGGGCGACCCCGGGGAAGATGGCACGTAAGCGCAAGGGCGAGCCGGTTCACGGTTGGCTCGTCCTCGACAAGCCGCTCGAACTTTCGTCGAATCAGGCGGTCGGGCGCGTCAAACGGCTTCTGAACGCCCAGAAAGCCGGCCATGCCGGCACGCTCGACCCGCTTGCGACGGGCGTCCTGCCGATCGCGCTCGGCGAAGCGACCAAAACGGTGTCCTACGTGATGGACGGCGAGAAGGCCTACCGCTTCACGGCCCGGTTCGGCGAGGCGCGCGATACCGACGACCGCGAGGGCGAAGTCGTCGCCTGTAGCGACGTTCGGCCTGCCGATGCGGAGATCGAGGCGGCCCTGACCCGTTTCACGGGCCGGATTTCCCAGGTTCCGCCGCTCTATTCGGCTGTGAAGATCGCCGGCGAGAGGGCCTACAAGATGGCCCGGGCCGGCAACGGCGAACTGCCGGCCGCCCGCGAGGTGAGCGTGCACGATTTTCGCCTCGTGGGGCGCCCCGACCGCGATCACGCCGTCTTCGAGGTCGATTGCGGCAAGGGGACCTATATAAGGAGCCTTGCGCGCGATCTCGGCGAGGCGCTCGGTACCGTCGCGCACGTCGCCGATCTGCGCCGGACCGCCGCCGGACCGTTCGCGGAAAACGATGCGATTTCACTGGATAAGCTTGCGGAATCTGTGGTACATGCCGCCCCGCAAGACTGCTTGCTCCCCGTCGCGACCGCGCTGGACGACATCCCGGCGCTGGCCCTGACGGAAACCCAGGCCGATTACCTGCGTCATGGACGCGCGGTTCGGGTGCGAAGCGGCAGCAGACTTTTCGTCGATGAGACCCAGCTCGGGACACTTTGTGACGACGGTCTGCTTTGTGCCGTTTGCGGGGAAATCCCCGTCGCGCTCGCCCGTCTCGCGGGAGAGGAAATCCGGCCGGTACGGGTTTTGAATCTCTAAGGCGCATGCGCGCAGAAACGGAGTAGACGATGTCGATTACGCCCGAGCGTAAGGCCGAGCTCATTACCGAGTATTCGACCGGCGAACACGATACCGGTTCGCCCGAGGTGCAGGTCGCGATCCTGTCGGAACGCATTCGCAACCTCACCGAGCACCTCAAGGAACACAAGAAGGATTTCCATTCCCGGCGGGGGCTCCTGATGATGGTTGGCCAGCGTCGCCGGCTTCTGGATTACCTCAAATCGAAGAACGCGTCCCGTTACGAGACGCTGATCGAGCGCCTGGGACTCCGGCGCTGATCGACGCCCGCATTCGCCGCTGAAGCCGTTGAACCGGCCTGCCGTTGCCGGCCGGTGAACGCGCTTGGCGATTCGGGAGCAAGAAGCGGCCATGGGGGCCGCGAAGAAGCCCGCCGGGCCAAAACGTCCGGCGGCGGCGGGACCCGAGAAAGGTTCCGCGCAACATGGTCCGGCCGCATAGGGCGGCGGGCCATAGGAAGGAACGATAGATATGTTCACCGTACATCGCAAGGAACTGGATTGGGGCGGACGCCGCCTCGT
>JAYQUR010000077.1:0-12186 GCA_038148075.1 Alphaproteobacteria bacterium
GAACCGTCCGGCGCGCCCGGGTCCGGCGCCGTCGAGTCCTTCGGCGCCGAGCTTGAGGCGGCTGGGGACGGCGTTGAGCAGCCATTCGTCCTGCGTCCGCAGGTGGAAGGCGATCACCTGGCCGTCGCCGCCCTTGTTGGCACCGTCGCCGCCGGAGCCGTCCATCAGCTCCTTGCGGGTGAACTGGATCGGCATCGCGGCCTCCAGCACCTCGACCGGCACCGCGGCGACGCCGGTCGGATAGCAGGTAGCGCCGAGTCCGTCCTTGGTCCGCCGCGCGCCCATGCCGCCCGAATAGTTGAACATGGCGCTGGTGAACGGATTGCCCGCATCGTCCTTGCCCTGCACCTGGAAGGTCCAGACGGCGCCCGCGCCCTCGGCCAGCACCTGTTCGGGCGCGACCTGGTAGAGCGCCTTCAGGATCGGCATCGGCACGTACATGCCGACGACGTGGCGCGCGGCGACCGGCGAGGGGTACTTCGCATTGACGATGGATCCCTCGGGTGCGCTGACCGTGATCGGTTTCAGGCTGCCGTAGTTGTTGGGCAGCTCGGGGTCGAGCGTCGAGCGCAGTGCGAAGGTGGAGTACGCGTGGGTGTAGTTGAGGACGACGTTGACGCCGTGCGGGCTCGGGCCCGAGGAGCCGTCGAAGTCGACATGCACCGAGCCTTCGTCGGCGTCGATGGTGAGCGCGCATTTGAGCAGGATTTCCTGGCCGCCCGGGATGTCGAACCGGCTTTCGCCGTGATAGGTGCCGGATTTGAGCTTGCGGATCGACTCGCGGGTCGCCGCCTCGGAGCGTGCGATGATCTCCTCGGCGAGCTCGTCGATATCGTCGAGCCCGTGGCGGTCGCACAGCAGCTGGAGACGCTCGGCGCCGACGCGGCCCGACGAGACCTGCGCCGCGATGTCGCCGAGCACCTCGTCCGGCGTGCGCACGTTGTGGCGGATGATGTCGAACAGCAGCTCGTTCGCCACGCCCGCCTCGTAGAGCTTGGCGCGCGGGATCCAGAGCCCTTCCTCGTGGACGTCGCGCGCGCCCGCACCGACGCCGTATCCGCCGATGTCGGTGTGATGGATGGTCGAGCCGAAGAAGCCGATGACCCTGCCCTTGCGGAACACCGGCGTGACGACCGAGATGTCGAAGAAGTGGCCGGCCGACAGCCACGGGTCGTTGGTGATGAGGATATCGCCCTCGTCGAGCGAGTCGGGCGGGAACTTCTCGATGAAATGCGCGCCGGCCGCGGCGAGGGTGTTGATGTGGCCGGGCGTGCCGGTGACCGCCTGCGCGATCATGCGGCCCTCGCGGTCGAGCAGCGCGCAGGCGAGATCGCCCGCCTCGCGCACGACAGGGCTGAACGCGATGCGCTGCAGCGCGCGCGCCTGTTCGCTCGCCGCGCTGACCAGATTGCTCCACAGGATTTCGAGCTCGATGCCGTCGAGTGCCATTGTCTACCGCCTCCGTCCAGGGGCCTCGCGTCGCAGGACCGTCGCGATCGCTCGGATTGTCACCCCGGATTTGTTCCGGGGTCCAGTCTTTCTCTCCGCAATGCCGTCTGGATCCCGGCACAAGCCCGGGATGACACCGAAGCAGGAGGCTAGTCCGGATAACATGTCGGCGCTCCTCTCTAAGCTTCCCGCTTCGCGGTGATGCAGCCGTTGTCCGCCACCGTCGCGGTCCAGCCCGGCAGGATGAAGATGGTGGTTTCGCGTTCCTCGATGACGACCGGGCCGGGCAGGACCTGGCCCGCCGCCAGCGCCGGCCGGTCGTAGACCTTCACATTTTCCGGTTCGTCGCCGATCAGCACCGGGCGTTCGGATTTCGGCTTGCCTGGCGCATCGGCCAGGTCGGGCGCGCCGTGGCGCTCGACCGCCGGGCCGTGCGCGCTGATGCGCCAGGCGACGACCTCGATCCGCATGTCGGGGAGGCGCAGACCGTACTGCGCCTCGTAGGCGGTCTCGAAGGCTTCGCGCATGGCGGCGAGATCGCGTTTCTCGGTCGGGTCTTCCGGGAAGTCGACGGTCACCTCGTTCTGCTGGCCGGCGTAGCGCATGTCGGCGCCGTAGACGGTGCGGATCGCGTCGGCGGGGCAGCCGGCAGCCTCGAGCGCGTCTCCCGCCTCGGCCGACATGCTGGCGTATGTTTCCTTCGCGCCGTCCCAGTCGATGCCGCCGACGCTGCCGCGCGCGAGGTCGAAGCGGACCGGCGTGACCAGCGTGCCGAACGCGGACAGCACGCTGGCGAGCGGCGGGTAGATCACCGTGTCGCTCTCCAGCAGTTCGGCGACGTGGCAGGCGTGCACCGGGCCCGCACCGCCGAAGGCGAGGACGGGCATGCCGCGATAGTCGATGCCGCGGTCGGTCGCGTGCGCGCGCGCGGCGGCGGCCATGGACTCGTTGACGACCTGGAAGATGCCGCGCGCGGTTTGCGGCACCGAGGTGCCGAGCCTTTCGGCGAGCGGGGCGATGGCGGCTTCCGCGGCGGCCTTGTCGAGTTTCATCTCCCCGCCGAGGAAGTTGTCGGCATCGAGGATGCCCAGCACCACGTCGGCGTCGGTGACGGCCGGGTTCTCGCCGCCGCGCCCGTAACAGGCCGGGCCGGGCTCGGAACCCGCGCTTCGCGGGCCGACCTTGAGGAGGCCGAGAGCATCGACCGAGGCGAGCGAGCCGCCGCCGGCGCCGATTTCGATCATGTCGATAGACGGGATGATGACCGGCATACCGCTGCCCGCCTTGAAGCGATACATCCGGTCGACTTCGAACAGGCCCGTGACCAGCGGCTTGCGGTCCTCGATCAGGCACGCCTTGGCGGTGGTGCCGCCCATGTCGAACGACATCAGCCGGTCGAGGGCGAGCCGTTCGGCGTAGTAGCTGGCGACCAGCGCGCCCGCGGCCGGGCCGGATTCCATCATGCGAACCGGGAAGCGGCTTGCGGTGACGGTGCCGAGCACGCCGCCGTTCGACATCATGATCAGCGGCCGGCTTGCGTAACCGCGCGTCTGCAGTTCTTTGGCGAGGCGGGTCAGGTAGGGTTCCGTGATCGGGCGCGTATAGGCGTTGAGCGCCGTCGTTGCGGCGCGCGGATATTCGCGAATCTGCGGCGCGACCTCCGACGAGATCGAAACGTACAGGTCCGGCGCCTCTTCCGCGAGAATATCGCGGATACGGCGTTCGTTGGCGCCGTTGACGTAGGCGTTGAGCAGACAGATGCCGACCGCCGCCACGCCTTTGTCCTTCATCTCGGCGGCGATCCGGCGGATCTGCGCCTCTTCTATTTCCGCCTCGACGGTACCCTCCGCGCGTACGCGCTCGGCGATTCCCCAGGTCAGCTCGCGCGGCACGATCGGGTCGGCATATTCGATCTGGGGATCGAACATGTCGTAGCGGTGCTCGTCGCGGATGTAGAGCACGTCGCGGAAGCCTTCGGTGACGAATAGCGCGGTCGGCGGGCCCGAACGGGTGAGGACGGCGTTGGTTACCACCGTCGTCGCATGCACGATCACATCGTCGACCTCGCCCGGCGTTGCCCCGGCGCGGGCCATCGCGGCGTCGACGGCGGTAAAGAACCCGTCGAGCAGGTCGCCGTAGGTCGTGAGGGTCTTGTCGACCCAGGTGCGCCCGTCTTCGTGGCGCAGGACGACGTCCGTGAAAGTGCCGCCGATATCGACGGCAAAGGCATAGCCTCCCATAGGCTCTATCCGTTTCGTGTCGTTGTTATGCGCCGTTGTTATATCATCCGCGGTTTGCGCGAAACACGCTTCTTCTCGGGTGCCGTTGCCTCGAACCCCTTGAAAATCAACGATCGGAAACCACATCCTGCGCTACAGGGTCGTCAAGGGCGACCCGCTGCGGCCGGAGTGCCGCGGGGAGCGCGGTAAGCGTTCCCATCCGGTCGGCGGAGGCGACGCCGAAACCGGGACGATTAACAGGGCTCCTCCGGAATCGCAGACGCGGACCCGTTTGTCCGCACCAGAGCGCGCGCCGGCCGTTTCGACGGCGAGGCCGCCATACAACCGGAAAGGATCAGATTGTGTCCGGCTCGAAGACAGCCCCCCTGAAGGAACCCGCCGATACCGGCGGGAACAATGGCGCACGGCAGAACTCCGAGGAAATGACCGTCCGCTACATCCTGTCTATTTCTTCGTCGCTTGCGGCGATCGCACTTCTCGCAATCGCGTACGCCTACGTGTGATCGTTCTCGCGATTGCGCCGGGAGCCTCGGGATTAGGCACTGGAAGAATAGGAAACGCACCGCCTTTCGACGGTGCGTTTCTTCTGCAAAGAGGACGGGAAGCGGGGGAGGGGCTTCCCGGACGCTCAGGCCGCCCGGGCGTGGTCCGCTTTCAACTTCTCGAGGATGTTCTGGGGAGAAGACTCGCCGTAAGGGTCGGTCTCGCAGTTGTCGACGAAACCGGGCTCCTCGAACCACTGGGTGATGACGCCGTCCTCGACGACCGCCGCGTATCGCCAGGACCGCATGCCGAAGCCGAGGTTGTCCTTGCAGACGAGCATGCCCATCTTGCGCGTGAACTCGCCCGAGCCGTCCGGAATGAGCGTGATGTTCTCGATCCCCTGCGCGCGTCCCCAGGCGTTCATGACGAACGCGTCGTTGACGGCGATGCAGGCGATGTCGTCGACGCCCTCGGACTTGAAGTCGCCGAACAGCTTCTCGAAGTCGGGTAGCTGGTAGGTCGAGCAGGTCGGCGTGAATGCGCCGGGGAGCGAAAAGAGCACGACCTTCCTGCCGTCGAAATAGTCCGCCGTAGTCTTGTCTTCCCAGCGATAGGGGTTCGGGCCTTCTAAGGACTCGTCGCGGACGCGGGTCTTGAAGGTCACGTTGGGTACGTTCTTGCCGATCATCTTCTTGTTCCTGAGTGACTGTTCGAACGGCGGGGCGTATGCCCCGAATAATTAGAATGGTTCTAATATATGAGCTGTCGAGCGGGGTTCAAGCGCGAATTACAATCATTTTAAAAACAATCGAAAGCATGCTGATTCCTGCCGGTAAGCTTTATTTTTCAATGAATTAGGAGAGGCCGAAGAGCGTCAGCGGACCGATTTCGGCGATTTGGCGGATTTCCGTTTCGTCGAATCCGGCGTACCGAAGGCTGGCCAGCGGGTCCGGATCGCCGGGCGGGAAGGGCAGGTCGGTGCCGAGCAGCAGCCGGTCGTGGCCGACCTTGGCGGCGAGATAGCGCAACGCGTCCCCGTCGTGAAGGATGGTGTCGTACCACAGCCGCGGCAGGTATGCGGAGGGCGCCTCCGCCGCGACGGTCTTCGTCACCGCCTGCGGCGCGGCACGGTACATCCGGTCGAACCGTCCGATGAGCCAGGGCAGGGTGCCGCCGCCATGCGACAGGATGAGCTGCAGGTCGGGAAACCGGTCGAGCACGCCGGCGGAGATCAGCGAGCCGATCGACAGCGTCGTGTCGTAGGTATAGGCGCAGACCTGGTTGAGGGCGTACTTGCCCGCGCGGGCGGGAGCCTCGGGCTGGGCCGGATGCAGGAACACGGGTGCGCCGAGATCCACGCACGCGGCCCAGAACTCGTCGAGGTCGCGCTCGCCCAGATTGTCGCCGCAAATCTCGGTCGCCGTCATCGCACCCACGGCGCCCGCCTTCATGCAGCGCTCGAGTTCGCGCGCCGCGCCGGCCGGATCCTGCATCGCGCCCGACGCCATCCACGAGAACCGCTCCGGCGTCGCCTCCGCGAGCCGAGCGAGATGCTCGTTCATGTGCCGGTGCCAGGCATTGCCCTTGTCGGCGGGAAGGTCGTAACAGAACACGTCCGCCCACAGCGTCAGGATCTCGCGGTCGACCTGCTGGCGGTCCATTTCGGCAAGGCGCTTGTCGACGTCGAGGATCGTCTCGAAGAACGGCCGCACCGTGAGGCCGGTCTCGAAACTGCAGCACGGGCAGCCCGGTTCCATCTCGATCAGCGACACCCCGAACTCGCGACCCCGGTCCTCCAGCCCCTCGAGCATGCTGGGCGGGACGAAATGGGCGTGGACGTCGACAATCATCGGCGCGCTTCCTTTTCTCGGATGTCTTTCAGCTGGGTGCACAGCGACACCGGATCGAACGGCATCTCGCGCAGCTCGATTCCGGTTTCGTTGAGCGCATGCACGACGGCGTTGCCAATGGCAGCGCCGACGGCGACGATGCCGCCTTCGCCCGCGCCCTTGAAGCCCATCGGATTGAAGTCGGACGGGTAGTCCTCCAGCGCGACGGCCTCGATCTCACCGATCTCGGTACTGGTTGGCACGAGATACTCGCCGAGGTTTGTCGCGAGCGGCTGGCCGTCGGCGTCGAACAGGAACTTGTCGAACAGCGCCCCGCCGATGCCCTGCACGACACCGCCGACCGCCTGGCCGAGCACCATGGCCGGGTTGAGGATGCGGCCGATCTCCTCGACGACGTGATAGCGCAGCACCTCGACGTGGCCCGTGTCGGGGTCGACGGCGACATGGGCCGCGTGCGCGCCGTAGGAGAAACCCACCTTGCCCTCGTTGTCGAAGGCGGCCTCCGTTACCAGCGGTTCTGCCGCGAACGCGGCGGCCTCGGCGGGCGTCAGGGTGTTGCCGGTGTCGGGATCGCGCACCGCGCCGCCTTCGAAGACCAGACCATCGCGGTCCGTATTCCACCTCAGGGCGGCCAGATCGAGGCAGCGTTCGCGCATCGCCTCGGCGGCCATCCGCATCGCATTGCCTGCCATCACGGTGTTGCGCGAATGAAACGTCCCGCCGCCCGACGGCAGGAGCGATGTGGTGCCGTGCAGGACCGTTGCCGAGGCGATATCCGTGTCGAGCACCTCGGCGCAGATCTGGGCGAGCGCGGTTTCCAGCCCCTGGCCCATGGCGGAGGCGCCGGTACGGATTTCGATCCCGCCGTCGGCCGCGATGGTGAGCCGGACGGATTCGGGCGGGCCCGCCGCGCTGCTCTCGACGAAGCAGGCGATGCCGAGACCGTGGCGGCGGCCGTCCGAGTCCGTTTCCCCCTGGCGCGCTTTCCAGCCGTCGTAGCCCGCATCGTCGAGGACGCGCCGGAGCGCAGCCGGATAGTCGCCCTTGTCGTAGGCGGCGTTCGTATCGCCCGGCACCAGTTCACCCAGCGCGAAGGGAAGGTCGGCGGGCGTCAGCAGGTTCCTGAGCCGCACTTCGGCCGGATCGAGCCCGAGGTCTTCGGCCATCATGTCGATCAGGCGTTCGCGGCAGAAATTGGCCTCGAACCGGCCCGGTCCGCGATAGGTGCCGACGGGCGTCTTGTTGGTGAGGATCGCCTGCACCTCGAACGCGACGGCCGGAATTCGGTAGGGCCCCGGCAGGAATTGTGCCGCCTTGGACGGTACGACGCCTCCGTTGGTGCGGATATACGCGCCGAGGTCGCCGCGGACGGTCGCGCGCAAGGCGAGGATGGTGCCGTCGCGCCTTGCCGCGATCTCCACGTCGCAATCGATCTCGCGCGAATGGTTCGCGGCGATCAGGTGCTCGCGCCGGTCCTCGATCCATTTGACGCTGCGCCCGCCGCAGCGCCGGCTGGCAACGGGGACGAGATAATCCTCCGGGTACAGCTCGCCTCGGAGCCCGAACCCGCCACCCACGTCGACCTCGACGAGTTCCACGTCATCGATCTCAAGCCCGAATGCGGCAGCGAGATGACGACGGTTGAAGTAGTTCACCTTGGTCGCGCCCGTGAGTCGCAACGTGCCAGCCGCACCGTCGAACGCTGCGATCAGCCCGCGAGTTTCCATCGGAAACGGGCTCTGGCGCTGGGTTTTGAATATTTCCCGTCGCGTGTATTCCGCATCCCGGAAAGCAGTGTCCGTGTCGCCGCGCGAGACGGTGTACGCGGTTGCGACGTTGCTGCCCAAATCGTCGAATAGCAGCGTTGCGCCGTCAACCGCGCCGTCCATGTCGACGACGGCGGGCAGCGGCTCCCAATCGATATCGATCAGCGCAGCGGCGTCCTCTGCCGCATAGCGCGTCTCGGCGACGATGACGGCGACCGGCTCGCCGACATACCGTACCTTCGCGTCCGCAATAGGGCGCTGAAGGTGCTTCTCGAAGCCCTTGAAGGGGGCGAGCCGGATCGGGATTTCCGGCAGACCGTCCGGAAAGTCCGGCGCGATATCCGCAGCGGCGAAGACGTCGACCACGCCGGTTGCAGCGCGAGCGGCGGCAAGGTCG
Organism: Alphaproteobacteria bacterium; assembly: GCA_038148075.1. GTDB lineage: Bacteria > Pseudomonadota > Alphaproteobacteria > MPNO01 > UBA830 > JAYQUR01. The sequence goes on from JAYQUR010000077.1 coordinate 8,186, forward strand.
ATAGAAACGATACGGGCGTGCGCGAACGGCGCGCGCAGGATCGCCATCTCGAGCAGTCCGTCGGTATGGACGTCGTCGACGAAGGCGCCTCGGCCCGTCAGAAAACGCGCGTCCTCGATCCGCGGCACCGAGGTGCCGATGTAGCGCCCGTCATCCATCCGTTGCCAATGCCCGCGAGATGTTCTTATCTCGTCTCAGAATATGGAGCGCCCGAAGGGCGCGCAACGCGAAAGGGACATCCGACAAATGGATCTGCAACTCAAAGGGAAGACGGCGGCCGTGACCGGCGGCAGCATGGGGATCGGCAAGGCGATTGCGCGTACGCTCGCGCAGGAGGGCGTGCGCGTGACGATCTGCGCGCGCAATGCGCAGAATCTGGCGCAGGCGGCCCGGGAACTGTGCGAGGAAACCAGCGGCGAGGTGATTCCGATCCCCGCCGATCTCAAGCAGCCCGACGAGGCGGCGCGTTTCATCGAGGAGAGCGTCAAGGAACTCGGGCGGCTCGACATCCTCGTCAACAACGCGGGGGCGGCGCCGGGCGGCGTGCTGGAGCATCTGAGCGAGGACGACTGGGCCGAGGCGCTGCAGTTGAAGTTCATGGGCTATGTGCGGTGCACGAAACATGCGGTGCCGTACATGCGGAAACAGGGTGGTGGCCGCGTCGTCAACCTGATCGGCAACGACGGCGTCAAGGCGTCCTACTGGGAAATCGCGCCCGGAGCGGCGAACGCGGCGGGGCAGAACCTGACGATGTCGCTCGCCGGCCAGTACGGCAAGGACAACATCTCCTTCGTCGCCGTCAACCCGGGCCCGGTGCGCACCGAACGCTGGGCCGGGCTGGTCGAAGCGATGGCGCGCGACATGAAGCTCTCGGTCGAGGAGGCCGACAAGCTCGCGCCACGGAGCATTCCGCTCGCACGCATCGCGGAGGTCGAAGAGGTGGCGAACCTCGTCACGTACCTGGCTTCGCCGCTGGCGCATTTCGTCAACGGCACGATGATCGAGATCGACGGCGGTCAGCAGAAACCGCTGATGGACATGATGCGCGACCGGGATTGAGGCCTAGGCCGTTCCCCAAACCTCGTTCGCGACCTCAAGGATCAGGTCGAACTTGCGGCGCTGGTCGTCGAAGCCGATCGGGTTGCCGCGCGCGACGCTGGCGAAACCGCATTGCGGGCTGAGGGCGAGCGCGTCGAGGGAGACGTACTTACTCGCCTCCTCGATCCGCGCGAGCAGCTCGTCCTTCGAATAATTCTCCGGCGTCTTGGTCGTGACGAGCCCAAGGACGAGGAGCTGATCGCCGCTGGCGTACCTCAGGGGGCTGAAATCGCCGGCGCGTTCGGAATCGAATTCGAGGAAGAACGCGTCGACGTCGAACTGCGTGAACAGGGTCTCGGCGATGAAGTCGTAGCCGCCCGAGGCGATCCACGCGCCCGCGGAATTGCCGCGGCAGATATGCATCGAAACCGCGACGTCGTCCGGCCGGTCGCGCGTCGCCATGCTTATCAGCCGACCCTGAAGCGCGATCTGCTCTTCCGGCTCCATCCCCTGTTCGCGCGACTTCGCCTGGAACTTCGGATCGCAGATATAGGCGGCGTCGGTGTTGTCGATCTGGACGTATTTGCAGCCCGCATCTGCGAGCGCCGCGATCTCGTCGCGGTAGACGCCGGTGACGTCGTCGAAATATTCCTCGATATCCGGGTAGACCGTGGCGTCGACGGAATCGCGGCCGCCGCGTACGTACATCATCGTTGGCGACGGCATGGTGACCTTGATCGTGCCGTCCGCGCCGAGGCTGTCGAGATACTGATAGTCGTTGAGAACGAGCCCGCCGTCGGGTCGCTTCACCTTGCCGACGGCGTGCGCGACGGGCGGCTGCACCCCCGACGTAAACGTCGCATCCTTCTCTACCCGAGCGCGGCGCAGCTCGATGCCGTCGATCGCTCCCAGCAGATCGTAGGCCCAGGAGCCGCGCCGAAACTCGCCGTCGGTGATGGTTTTGATGCCCGCCTGCTGCAGCATGCCGACCGACTCGCGGATGCATTCGTCCTCGATTGCGCGGAGCTCGTCGAGCGACATCGTGTGCGGGCCGCGCTCGTCGGGTGTGGCGCCCATGGCAAAACCCGCTGCTTCGCGCGCCTCTTTCAACCGCTCGGGGCGCAGAAGGCTGCCGACATGGTCGGCGCGGTAGGGCGGGCTTAGCTTGCGAGGCATCAGGTGTCTCCCTGTCGAATTTCATCAGGTCTCGGAAGATCGATTAATGGACGGTCGGCAACCAAACGGCAAGTGCCGCCCGCCGGCGCTGGACCTCTTCGGGTGCGCGGCGTAGAAATTGACCGGACCCGACCCGCCGCCGTCAGAGCGGAGCAAGTCCGACGTATTGGGAGGAAAAATGACCGGCTCAACACCGCCCTATCGCGCCGAGCAAATCGGCAGTCTTCTTCGGCCGCAGAACCTGATCGATGCGCGCGACGCCTTCGATGACGGCAAGCTGTCGCGCGAAGAGCTGACGGAAACTGAGAACGCGGCCATCGCCGACGTCGTGAAGTATCAGGAGGCGCTCGGGCTCAAGGTCGTGACCGACGGCGAATACCGCCGGATTTCCTATTTCGTCGATTTCGTGAACGGGCTCGACGGCGTCGAGGCGACGGCGCGGGGGCAGGCGGGCTGGGACTACAAGTCCGCCGATGGCAGCGGCACCAAGGTGCAGGCGACCCGGATCGACATCACCGGCAAGATCCGCTGGCCCGAGGGCGGCGTGCTGCTTAAGGACTTCGAGTATCTGAAATCGGTTGCGACCGCGACGCCAAAGATGACGATGCCTGCGCCCAACCAGATTTACTGGTTCGGCGGACCCGAAAGCGTCGACCGGACGGTCTATCCCGACATGGACGAATACTGGGCCGATCTCGTCGCCGCCTATCGCGCTGAAATCGCGGCGCTGGCGAAAGCGGGCTGCACCTACGTGCAGATCGACGAGACGTGTCTCCCGAAGATCTCGGATCCGAACATGCAGAAGGTGCTGACGGACCGCGGCGACGACTGGCGCGAGCTGGTTGGCCGGTTCGCCGACACCGCGAGAGCCGTTGCCGAAAATCCGCCGCCGGGCATGACTGTTGCGCTTCATCATTGTCGGGGCAATTCGCGCGGGCACTGGCAGGCCGAGGGCTCCTACGAGATGGTCGCCGACCGCATGTTCAACGAAATTCCGGCGGCAGCGCATTTCCTCGAATACGACTCGCCGCGCGCCGGCGATTTCTCGCCGCTGCGCTTCGTCCCCGAGAACAAGACCATCGTGCTCGGCCTCGTATCGACGAAGCTGCGCGAACAGGAGGCGGCGGACGACCTGAAGCGACGCATCGACGAGGCGTCGCAATACGTGCCGCTGGACCGGCTCTGCCTCAGCCCGCAATGCGGGTTCTCGTCGAGCCATTCGGGCCATCCGCTCACCCATGAAGACCAGACACGCAAGTTCGAGACGATCATCGCCGTGGCGCGTGACGTCTGGGGCGACGCCTGAACCGGAGAGACGTTCGCATGAAACGCAGCACCGACCGCATCCTGACGACCCATGTCGGGAGCCTGATCCGCCCCGAGAAACTGCGCGAGTTCATTCGCGCGAAACAGGCCGGCAGGGACTACGACTTGACCGCCTATCGGGCGTGCCTGACCCAATCGGTCGGCGAGGTCGTCGCGCGCCAGGCAGAAGCCGGGGTCGACGTTGTTTCCGACGGCGAATACGGCAAGGGAATCTCCTGGTCGCAATACGTGCTCGAACGCCTCAGCGGTTTCGAGCGTCGGCCCATTGCCGGCGGCGGCAACCCGTTCGCCAAGGGCGCGGACCGTCTCCGTTTCGCGGACTTCTATTCGGAGCTGGATGCCAAGGACGCCCCTGCGACGCAGAGCGAGTCGGTCTGCACGGGTCCCATCGAATATACCGGCCTCGACGAATTGCAGCGCGACATCCAGAATTTCAAGTCGGCGCTCGACGCCGCCGGCGT
>JAYQUR010000078.1:0-12132 GCA_038148075.1 Alphaproteobacteria bacterium
TACCTGCTCGGTTTCGACTCCTACTACGCGGGCAAGGTCGGCTCGTCGGAGTCGCTCTGATGGAAATCCTGACGGAGTGGTACTCGATTGCCGGCTTCCTCGTCGGCATGGTCATCCTGTTCATGCTTCTGGGCGTTCCGGTCGCTTTCGCGTTCCTCATCGCCAACATCGTCGGCGCGCTCGTCTTCATGGGTGACGGGACGATCGTCGGCGGGCTGCAGATCGCAATGCCGCAGATCGTCGTCAATGCGGTGGAATCCGTCAGTATCTTTGCGCTCATACCCGTGCCGCTGTTCATCATAATGGGCGAGTTGTTCTTCCATACCGGGCTCGCGGTGCGCGTCTTCGACGCGCTGGACAAGTGCTTCGGTCGCCTGCCCGGCCGCCTGTCCTACATCACCGTCGCCGGCGGCACGATCTTCGCCACCCTGTCGGGCTCGACCATGGCCAACACGGCGATGATGGGTTCGCTGATGGTCCCCGAGATGACCAACCGGGGCTACAAGCGCCACATGTCCATGGGCCCGATCCTCGGCACCGGCGGGCTCGCCATGATCATCCCGCCGTCGGCGCTCGCCGTGCTGCTCGCGAGCCTCGCCGAGATCGATATCGGCAAGCTGCTGATCGCCGGCGTCCTGCCCGGTCTCGTGCTTGCTATCCTGTACTCGATCCTGATCTACATTCAGGTGAAGGTCGACCCCGAAGCGGCGCCGGAATACTCCGTGAGCGGGCATACGGTCGGCGAAATGATCATGTCGGTGATCGTGAACGTGCTGCCGATGGGATTCGTCGTCTTCTGCGTCATCGGGCTGATCATCCTCGGCATCGCGACGCCGACCGAGGCGGCCGGGTTCGGTGCTCTGGGCGTTCTCATCCTCGCCGCCATCTACCGCGTCCTGACCTGGGACATCATCGTGAAATCGTTCGCGGGATCGCTCCGCGTCACGGCGATGGTGCTGCTGATCATCCTCGCCTCGTCCACCTTCAGCCAGCTTCTCGCCTTCACCGGCGCCAGTTCGGGTCTGATCGAATGGGCGACGGAGGTCGAACTCGCACCGCTGGTCATGCTCTTGATCATGTTCGGCGTCCTGCTGGTGCTCGGCATGTTCATGGATCAGGTCTCGATGATGCTGCTGACCGTGCCGATCTTCTTCCCGCTCGCCACGACGCTGCAGTTCGACCTGATCTGGTTCGGCCTCGTCATGCTGCTGGCGCTGGAGATCAGCCTGACGACGCCGCCGTTCGGCCTGCTGTTGTTCGTGATGATGGGCGTCGCTCCGGAGGGGACGACGCTGTGGCAGGTCGCAAAGGCGGCAGCGCCCTATATCGGCTGCGCGCTGGTCGTGCTCGTCCTCCTGATTGTCTTTCCCGGCCTCGCGACCTACCTGCCGAGCCTGATGGTCGAGTGATCAACCGCCCCGCGTGAACTGGTCCCGGGAACGGTGCACCCAGGCGGCGAGGAAGCACAGCATCAGGACGCCCGCACCGCCGACGACGTAGAACGCGCCCTCAAGCCCGATCACCTCGGCGATGGCGCCCATGATGACGGGAAACAACGCGCTACCGAAGCGGTTGAAGGTGATGCGGAGAGCCGCCACCCGCCCCTGCAGCTCCCGCGCGACGGCGCGCGAGGCGATCGACATCATCAGCGGCAGATTCAGCCCCTGTCCAAGGCCGCGGACGCTGATCGCGACGGCAAGCAGCAACGCTTCGTCGAACAGCGGCGTCACCGCGATTCCGACGATGGCGCACCCGATGGCGAGGATCAGCAGCCAGTGATCGGCGAAACGCCGGGTCAACGGTCCGACGGACAAAGCGGATATAGCGGAGACACCGTTGCTGACGCCGATCAGCACCCCGATGAAGCCGGCCGTATAGCCGATTTCCTTCAGCCATACGCCGTAGAACGAGGCCTGGACCCCGGATCCTGTCTGGCGCATGAAGGTTGCCGCGATCACCAGCGCAATCGCGGGCAACACGAGCAGCCGGAACGTCTCCCGGTAATCCGAGAGCTTCGGCATCACCGCCGCGGTGCGCCTGCGCACGCTGCGCCGACCGGCTTCCGCCTCTTCCGGGGAGATGTGACGGGGCAAAAACGCGGCGCCCATCGCACCGCACATCGCCCAGGCCCCGAACAGGGCGAAACCGCCGACGGGTCCGTAGGCCTCGTAGGCCACACCGACAAGGATCGGCCCGAAAAAGCCGCCGGTTCGCGCCGACGCCGTCATCCTGCCGGCGAACCGCGCTTCGCCCCGCATCAGCGTGCCGACGGCGCTCTGCACACCGATCCAGTTCGTCGTTTCGCAAAAACCGATAACGATCTGGAACAGGATCGTCGCCCAGACGAACGGCGCCCAGGGCAGCGCGATCGTACACAACGCACCGATCACGCCGAACGTCACGATGACGTTGCGCGGCCCGAACCGGTCGAGTAGCGCGCCACCGTAGATCGACATCGTCACCGGCAGCAGCTGCCGGCTGGAAACGATGACGCCGACCATGAACAACGAGGCGTCGAGTTCGATCGCCGCCCACAGCGGTATGACCGCGTGGCTCATCGCGAACAGGTTGCCCGTGAAGAACGCCGTGCCGTAAACCGGCGCCTGGACGCGCCAGGGTACGCCGCCGGTTTCGCTCACCGTCCGAAACTCCGAAACAAACCGTTCATCTGAGAAGGTTTATCCGATAAACCTTGGAATCGCTCTGACACTCACCGGAAAAATCGAATGACCGACGCCCAGCAGCCGCAAATCCTGTCGCATATTACCGTGCTCGATCTTACCCGGGCCCGTTCCGGCCCGACGGCGGTTCGCCAGCTCGCGGACTGGGGCGCGACCGTCATCAAGATCGAAACGCCCGGCGCGCCTGACAGCGCCGATCTCGGGCGCCGCCACGGACCGGATTTCCAGAACCTCCACCGAAACAAGTCGTCGATGACGCTCGACCTGAAATCGCCGGAGGGCCATGCGGTCTTCATGAAGCTGGTCGCAGACGCCGACGTGGTCGTCGAGAACATGCGCCCCGGCGTGAAGCACCGCCTCAAGGTCGATTACGAAACGCTGAAGGCAGCGAACCCGCGTATCGTCTATGGCAGCATCTCGGGGTTCGGCCAGGACGGCCCCTACGCGGAACGCCCCTGCCTCGACCAGATTGCGCAGGGCATGGGCGGACACATGATGGTTACGGGAGAGCCGGGCACCGGGCCGATGCGCTCCGGCGCGGCGATCAGCGACATGACAGCCGGCCTTCTGTGCGCCAACGGCATCATGCTCGCGCTCTACGAGCGCGAACGTTCCGGCGAGGGTCAATGGGTCCAGACGTCGCTGCTGGAGGCGATGATCTTCCTGCTCGATTTCCAGGCCGCCCGCTGGCTGGTCGACCGCGAGGTGCCGCCGCAGGCCGGCAACCACCACCCGGCAATCACGCCGATGGGCGCGTTCAAGACACGTGACGGTTACATCAACATCGCCCCGATGCCCGACATGTGGCCCCGTTTCTGCAAGGTGATGGGTCTCGACGCCCTGCCGGAAGACGAACGGTTCGCAACGTTCGAGTCGCGCTACGCAAACCGCCCCGCCCTGATCGAGGAGATCGAGGCCGTGACGGCGATGCAGGACAGCGCGCACTGGATCGAACTGCTCAACGACGCGCGCATCCCGTGCGGGCCGATCTACACGCTCGATCAGGCGTTCGCCGATCCGCAGATCGTGCATACCGGGATCGCGCGCAAGGTGCATTCCGAGAAGATGGGCGACTTCGAAATCGTCGGCCAGCCGCTGCACCTGACCCGGACGCCCAACCGCCACGACTCCGGCAATGTGACGGCGGCCCCCGAATACGGCGAACAGACCGTCGATATCCTCGAACGATACGGTTACTCCGCAGAAGATATTGCCGCGCTGCAAAAGGGCGGCATCGTCTGAGCGCCTTACCCTCGGCGACGCCATGAACCTGCTGGGCGGCATCGGCCGCGCCCTCCGACACAGGAACTACCGCGTCTACTGGGCGAGCAACGGGCTGAATACAATCGGCCGGTGGATGTACCGCGTCGCGATGGCCTGGATCACCTGGGAACTGACGGAATCGACCAGCTGGCTCGGCATCGTCGCGTTCGCCGAGATCTTTCCGCTTGTCGTCTTCGCGGTTCTGGCCGGCGCCATCGCCGATCGCATCGGCTATCTCCGGATCACGATCCTTGCCCAGGCCGTCACGTTCGGCGCCGGCGCGGTCTTCGCGGGCCTCGCGCTGGGCGGGCTTGTAACGATCGAGGTTGTGCTGATATTCGCCCTCCTGATCGGTTCGCTCGAGTCCCTCACCACGCCGGCGCGCATGGCGATGGTTCACGGGCTCGTGACCAAGGAAGACATGCCGTCGGCCATCGCCCTCAACTCGGCAACCTTCAACGCCGCCCGGTTCGTCGGCCCGGCGATCGCGTCCGCCCTGCTGGTATGGGTCGGCAGCGCCTGGGTGCTCGTCGTCGTCGCGGCGACGTTCGGTCAGTTCTGGGCGGTCCTTTATCGCGTCCGGGTCGATGAACCGGAACGGTCGCCCGGCCCCTGGCGCGACCTCGTTACGGATATCGTCTCGGGCTGCCGGTATGGCCTCGGGCACCCCGGGATCCGCTTTCTGATGCTTCTTCTGGCGATCACCGGCCTGCTGATCCGCCCCGTGATCGAGCTAGTGGCCGGCCTGTCGGCGCAGGGATTCGACCGGGCCGCGGACGGAGTCGGGATTCTGCTGTCCTCGCTCGGTATCGGCGCCATGTTCGCCGGCCTCTGGCTCGCGCAGCGCGGCCGGATCGAGGGGCTTACCTGGTTCGTCACCAACAGCCTGCTCGTTCAGGGCATCGCACTCGGCGCCGCGATGCTGACGAAGGACATTTGGATCGCCGCGATCCTGCTGGGCGTGGTCGGGTTCTCGATGGTGGTTGCGCAGATCGGCTCGCAATCGCTCATCCAGAGTACCGTATCGTCGGACATGCGCGCCCGGGTCATGAGCCTGCTGATCGTCGTCTCGTGGGGCCTTCCGGCCTTCGGCGCGCTGATCGAAGGCTGGCTCGCATCGTTCCTCGGTCTGCCGGCTGTCGTCGGCGGCGGCGCCGCGATGACGGTCGTCCTGTGGCTATGGGCGCAAGGCCGAATCCGGGTGCATCGGCCTCGTCTGGAACAGGGCTGACGCGCTCAGGAAAGCCGGCGGGCGAACGCGTCGTGCAGGAAGTCCTGCTTGCCGACCTCGACGCCCGCATGGCGGATCAGGTCGTAGGCCGTGGTCGCGTGGAACATCACCTGCGGGATCGAGAAGTGGATCAGCATGTCACGGCCCGAGAACGAAATTTCGCCGATCCTCACCTCGAACTTCGCCTCGCGGTCCTCGCTGCCGTCGCACCGGTCGGCCGAAATGCCTTCGAGAAACGAAAGCGCCGTGGCGATCTGCGACTTGAAACCCTCGAGGCTGTCCTGAGCCTGGAAAACGTCCGGCTGGTCGATCTGGGCAAACCGGGAAACCGCCAGCGTGCTGTGGTGGCAGGCCCGCTGGATCTGCTCCGCGAAGGTGAACATGTCGGGCGCGAACCGCGCCGAGACCAGATCGGCAAAATCCGTCCCATTGGCCTCGAAATGCGCCGCGGCCTTGTCGAGCACGCCGTCGAGCCCCTTCAGCGTCTGGACGAACAGCGGCACGGAAACTTCGTACATCGATAGCGGCATGATCCTCTTCCCCCGGTTTGGACGAATGTAATTTTCGATTGCCGCCAGAATAGCGCGGCGCCGCTGGCGGGGCGATAGCCCCTCTCGCCGGCCTTGTTCGGGGCACGGCGATCGCGATTTGCCACATGGCTCCGAACTGCATACAAATGGGTGACACTTTCGGATCCCGGCCGCGGGTCGGCGGCCTTCCGGCACAAAATTCAATCGACGAATGCGCCGCCCCCCCCGGGGGCCCGCGAACAGGAGAGCTACATGAACTTCGCTTCGGTCAAATATGCGGCCGCCGCAGCGATTATTGCGGTCGGCGCCGTCGCGGGCGGCTCCGCGCTCGCCGCGCCCGTCAGCATCAACGTCAGCGGCGTCTTCACCGACGCGCCGGACTCCATAACGACCGGCCCCAACGTCCTGTCTTCGCTGGTCGGCCTCGCCTTCACCTCGACCTTCAGCTACGACACGGCAGGCGCGACGATCAACGACGAATTCAATGCCCCCGCCGACGGCGGGACGGGGGAAGAACTGGGCACGGAGTTCACCGGCGGATTCGCATCGCCGTCCGTTCACGGTGCAGGCAGCTACGTCAGCCCGACGCTGGTGGCCGAAATGGAAAACAACGTCACCCGGACGAGCGCCGATTTGCTCGGCCTCCTGCCGCCGGGCACCTACGACTTCTTCTCGGCCAACGGCTGGCAGCCGGGCTCCACGTTCTCGGGCGGCTCGACCATCGGCGACGGCGGCGCGATCGACGGCGTCAATTTCGGCCTGACTTTCATCGGCGACGGCTCGTCGTCGCTGATCGGCACGTTGACCGCGGGTGATTCGATGCCGACGGCCCTCGATCTCGGCCTCGTGACGGGCGTCATCGTAACCATCGAGGAATACGAGGGCTCCGAACTCGTCGGCTTCGCATACCAGTTCGGCCAGATCGGCGAAGGCGGAACGTTCGAGAACTTCACCATCGTCAGCGCGGAAACCGAAGTTCCCGCGCCGCCGGCCGCAGCGCTGCTCGGCCTTGCGGTCGCCGGCCTCTCTATCTGGCGGCGCCGGTCCGCCTAACCGTTCATCGCGCGCCAGATGCGCTCCGGCGTCGCGGGCATTTCGATATGGGTGATGCCGAACCCGGATAGAGCATCCACCACAGCATTGGTGACGGCGGGCAGCGCCCCAACGGTACCCGCCTCGCCCGCGCCCTTGACGCCAAGCGGGTTGGTCTTCGTCGGCACGCCGTTGCTTTTGACCTCGATCCCCGGGAAATCGTCGGCGCGCGGCATCGCGTAATCCATGAACGACGACGTCATGTTCTGGCCCGAAGCGGTGTCGTAGCGGAGATCCTCCATCAGCGCCTGGCCGAGCCCCTGGCCGATACCGCCGTGAATCTGCCCCTTGAGCAACAGCGGGTTCATGACCGTACCGACGTCGTCGACAACGCTGTAGGCGACGACCTCGACGACGCCGGTCTCGCGGTCGATCTCGACCTCGCAGATGTGGCAGCCGTTGGGATAGTTCATCTCGGTCGCGGTGTAGACAGCCTGTGCCGTCAAGCCGGGCTCCATCCCGGCCGGTATGCGGGCGGGGTTCGCCGCGGCGCGCGCGACCTCCTTGATCGTCACGCTGCGGTCTGTCCCGGCGACTGTAAAAACGCCTTCGTCGAACTCGATATCGCCGGCGGCCGCTTCAAGAAGATGGGCGGCGATCTGCGTCGCCTTCTCGATAATCTTGTCCGACGCCATTACGAGCGCGGAGCCGCCGATGGTCGCCGAGCGCGACCCGCCCGTTCCCTGGCCGAACGGCACGAGATCGGTATCGCCCTGACCGTAATGGACCTCGTTGTAGTCGAGCCCGAGCCGGTCGCAGACGAGCTGCTTGAAGACCGTCTCATGCCCCTGCCCCTGGTTGATCGAACCGGACAGGACAGTCGCCGTCCCGGAGCGGTCGAAACGAATTTCGCCGCCTTCGAAGCCGGGGGCGGCCGCCCGCTCGATCGTGTTGGAAACGCCGATGCCGCGCAGCTTGCCTGCCTTCTCCGAGGCCACCTTGCGGCCCGCGAAACCGGCGTAGTCCGCCATCTCCATGGCAATATCCATGTTCTCTTCGAACGCGCCGCAGTCGTACTTGAAGGTCAGGCCGGTCTGGAACGGCATGGCGTCGGGCGGGATGGTGTTCCGGCGGCGAAGCTCCGTCGGGTCGATGCCGAGCTCGTCGGCCGCAAGATCTACCAGCCTCTCGATGACGTAGGATGCTTCCGGGCGTCCCGCCCCCCGATAGGGCCGCGTGATAGTCGTATTGGTATAGACGGCGGTCACGTCGACATGGATCGCAGGCGTCTTGTAGACGCCCGCCAGCGTGCCGAGATTGCCGATCAGCGGTCCGCCGCCAGCCTGCGTCATGTGGGCGCCGAGATTGCCGATGGTCTTCACCCGCATGCCCAGGAACGTGCCGTCCTTGTCGAGCGCAAGCTCCCCCACGGTGACGTTGTCGCGTCCCTGCGCGTCCGACTGGAACGCCTCGGTCCGGTCGCTCGTCCATTTGACGGGCCGACCGGTCACCCTGGAGGCCCACAGGACGAGAATGTTCTCGTTATACATCGACGACTTCATGCCGTAGCTGCCGCCTACGTCGCCGGAGACGACGCGCACCTTGCTCTCGGGTACGCCGATCACCTTGTCGGCAAGGTTCATACGGTACGGATTGGCATGCTGCAGTGTCGTATAGATCGTGTAACGGTCCTCGTTCGCATCGTAGTGGCCGAGACAGGCCCGCGGCTCGATCGCAGCCGGCGCGACGCGGTTGATGACGAATTTCCGGGAGATCACGCGATCCGCTTTTTCGAAGGCCGCGTCGGCTGCCGCCTTGTCGCCGACGAGATGGACGAAGGCGATATTATCGGGGCGATCCTCCCAGACGGCGGGCGCCTCGCCCGACGCGGCGGCCTCGGTGTCCGTCACCGCAGGTAGCGGCTCGTAGTCGACCGCGATCAGTTCGGCGGCATCCTGCGCCAACGCCCGGCTTTCCGCGACGACGAACGCGACGTAATCGCCGACATAGCGCACGCGGCCGGAAGTCAGCGCCGGGAACGGCGGCACGTAGCCCGGCGAGCCGTCCCGCAGCTTGCGCGGCGGGTCGCCAGGCACGCCGCCCCAGCCCTGCTTTTCCCAGTCCGCGCCGGTCAGCACTGCGACGACGCCCGGCGCGGCTTGCGCCGCCGAAACGTCGATCGACTTGATGCGTGCGTGCGCGTGCGGCGAGCGCAGTACGAAGCCATGCGCCATGCCGGGCAGCGAGCGGTCGTCGGCGAACCTGCCGCCGCCGCGCAGCAGGCGCGGGTCTTCCGAGCGCGGGACGGCCTGCCCCAGAGCGTATTTACCCATCGTTTCTCCCTGGAAAGCGGGTCAGCCCGCCTCCGCTTCCTGACGGTATTGCGGATCGACGTAGCGGCGGCCCGCTTCCTGCATGTGCGCAAAGAGACCGCGGTCGTAGATGTCGTCGCAGGGCACCGGGTCTGAATCCCAATAGCCGTACTCGTCGACGCCGCGGACGAGACACGCCGTCCGCCTTCCGATCGTCGATTTGACGTGTGTCGGTATGTAGAAGATGCCGAGGCCGATCCGGTCGACCGGCGTTTCGTTCGGCTCGGAGGCGTGCAGGATGCGCTCGTGGTGGCAGGAGAACTGGCCCGCCTTCAGCGGCATGTAGACTGCCTTGCTTTCGTCGATGCCGTCGATGCGCTGGCCGCGCGCCAGCAGGTTCTTGTCGTGGAACGTTTCGACATGGCTGTACGCCTCGCCGCGGTGCGATCCGGGAATGACGCGCATGCAACCCATTTCCTCCGTCGCGTCCGAGAGCGCCAGCCACACGGTGACCAGCTCGTGCGGCTCCAGCCCGAAATAGGCCGAATCCTGATGCCAGGAGACGTAGTTCCCATCCTGCGCCTTCTTGATCCAGAAACGTGTCGCAAAAGCCATGATGTTGGGCCCGATGAGGTCTTCGACCACATCGAGTATCCGGTCTTGGAAGGTCATGTCATAGGACCGCCGGAAGCACAGATGCCCCTTCATGTTGATGTTTCCGGCCGACGTGCCCTCGGCGCGTTCGAACGCCGCGAGGTCGTCGCGCATCGCCGCCGCTTCGTCCGGCGCAATCCCGTCGAACGGAGCGAGAAAGCCGTTCTCGCGGTAGAATTCCACCTGATCTTCGGTCAGGGCCTTGAGTGCACGCGTCATCGGACGATCCTCGCTTTCAGGTCTTGTAGGACGGATCCAGCTTGTCGGCGAGCCGCATGTACATCTGCCAGTCCTGCTCGCCGAACGGCTTGTTGCCGCGCCGCGCCTTCATCTGCTCGTAGGTGTGGCGTGCGATTTCCTCGGGCAGCTCCCGCGGCTTGGCGTTCATCGACAGCAGCCGCACCTGCAACTCGCAGGCGGCGACCAGCCGGTGCATATAGGAAAAGGCCTCGCCCACGGTCCGGCCCACGGTCAGCAGCCCGTGGTTGAACATGATCATCGCGTGGTTGTCGCCGAGATCGGCCACGATCCGCGGCCCCTCGTCTTCTTCCTGCGCCAGCCCTTCGAAATCGTGATAGGCGACGTCGCCGTAAACGGCGCAAGCGCTCTGGTCGTAGAAGCGAAGCCCTCCCTCGACCGACGAGACGATCACGCCCGACTGCTCGTGAATGTGCAGCGAACAGTTGATGTCGGGCCGCGACCGCAGGATGCAGCTATGGAAGTTGAGGCCGGCCGGTCCCGGCGCCTTGTCGGTTTCGGTCACGACGGTCCCGTCGACGTTGACCTTGAGGAGCCCCGACGCGGTCACCTCGTGCCAGCCTGCGCCGAGCGGGTTCATCAGGAAATGATCGGGGTCGTCCGGAATGCGCGCAGTGATGTGGTTGCGCGCCGTATCGTTCCATCCGAGATGATAGGCGACGCGAAACGCGGCGGCGAGTTCGATGCGCGCGGTCCACTCGGATTCGCCGATATCGGGGCGGAGCGGGATAGCGGTTTCGGCCATGAAGGGTCCTGATGTGGTTCGGTCGCGTCCGGCCGGTCTGCCGCAGAGGAAGTCCGGCCGTCATCAGGACAATTGTGCCCGCCCCGCGCGGCGCTTGTCACGCACGAAGTCGTTCGCGTCTGGCGCCGCCCGCGTCAGTGCTTTGCGGCAGCGCCCGCAGAGGCCGAATGATCGCTGTAGCGGACGGCACCGCGCGGGTCCACGTCCGCGACCGTATCGATCCGGCCGATGCCGAGGAAATCCACCTTGAAGCGGAGACGTTGACTGGCAAACAGGTCGCGTTTCAGTTTCCAGAACTGCAGCGCGACGACACCCGGATCGAGGACGAGCGTTCCGTTCGGCGGTACTGTCATGGGTTCCGACCGCGACGTCCGCAGGTAAGGACCTCGCATCTCGAAGCGGACGAGCCGAACCTCGGTCGCAATGTCCGAAACGGCGCCCTTGAGCAGGACGGGAACGGCCCCGTCGTTATGCACCGTCAAAAACACATAGGCGGATTCTCCGCGCCGTCCGGCGCGTGCCCACACCTCGGCAACGCGGATATCTTCTTTCATCGCTACCGGATGCGCCGGCTTCTCGGCCCCTGCCTCGGCTTCGGGAGCGGAACCGGCGAAAGAATCGGGAATCGCAGCAAGGCCCGCGAACGCCGCAACAACGCCCGAAAGAATGATTTTCCTGTTTAAAATCATGGTTTTGGCGGTCTTTTAGGTGGCTGTGAATGCCGCCATTCAATCGGAAAATTATGTAGATTTGCCTAACCGGGCACAATTTTTGGTAGCGCGGAAGCGGCCTAGTTCACCCCTTCGTCGAGCCGGAACAGGCGGACGGCGTTGCGCCACAGGATGTTCTCGCGATCCTCGCCCTCGACGCCGGCGTCGTCGAGCACCTTGAGGCGCATCGAATAGAGATCGGCGGGCTCGCGGACGAACCGCCAGGTCGCGGACCAGTCGGTGCCGAACAGGATACGCTCCGAGCCGATCGCGTCGAGCGCGATGCGGAGATGCTCGGGCGTCGTGCCCACCACGTCGAAATGTACGTTCGCGTTTCGCATCGCGACGGTCAGGCACGGCTCGAAATAGGTGATCATGCCGCGGCCCATCTTCGTCAGGATGATCGGCACGTCCGGGTACCGGCAAGCGACCTCGTCCGCCCAGATCGGATTGCCCCAGAACAGCCCGCCCGGGAACTGCGTCCAGGCCGTCGGGAACTGCACCGGCACGCCGTAGCGCTCTACCGCGTCCATCATCGGGACGAGATCCTTGGCGATCTTCTCGGGATGCGTCTCGGTCGTCAGCGCCCGGACGAAAATCTCGCCGAGCCCCTTCATGCCGAGTTCCTCGATCGCATAGGAGACCGCGTCGCCCGCGCTGTCGCGCACCGCGGACGTATCCTCGAGATATTCGTAGGCCGCTTCCTGGTCGTGGCC
>JAYQUR010000079.1:0-12003 GCA_038148075.1 Alphaproteobacteria bacterium
ACCAGCTTGCCGGACATCGCGCCCTCGGTCGCCATCATGTTGACGCTGCCGGTCGGCGCGCGCCGCGTCCGGCGTTGCGCACGCATCTCGTTCAGCGCTCTCAGGCGGCCCATGTTTCGCTTGCGCCGCGCGGTGACGCCCTTGTGCAGCCAGTCCATCTCGGATGCGAGCTTGCGGTCGAACTTGTGTCGCCCCGACGCTTCGTTCTCGAGATAGGTTTCGCGCCATGCCTCGAAATCCGCGAAGCCGCGCTCCAGCCGGTGGGTGCGGCCCTGGTCGATCCATACCGTCGCGCGCGACAGGTTCTCGAGGAACTTGCGGTCGTGGCTGATCAGGACGAGCGCCGAGCGGATACCGCGCAGTTCGGTTTCCAGCCATTCGATCGCCGGCAGGTCGAGATGGTTGGTCGGCTCGTCGAGCAGCAGGATGTCCGGCTCGGGCGCCAGCGTGCGGGCAAGCGCCGCGCGCCGGGCCTCGCCGCCCGAGAGCGTCGCCGGATCCTCGCGGCCGGTGAGGCCTAGCTGTTTGAGAAGCCACGCCGCGCGCTGCGGGTCGTCGCCGGGTGCGAGGCCGGATTCGACGTAATCGAGGGTCGTGGCATGGCCCGACAGGTCCGGCTCCTGCGGCAGGTAGCGGACGGTCGCGCCGGGCTGCAGGAAGCGCTCGCCGTCGTCGGGGACGATCTGGCCCGTCGCGATCTTCATTAGCGTCGACTTGCCCGAGCCGTTGCGCCCAACGAGACACAGCCGCTCGCCCGGCGACACGGATAGTTCCGCGCCTTCGAACAGCGGCGTGCCGCCGAAAGTCAGTTCGATATCGCGAAGAAGCAGAAGCGGGGGCGCCACGGTATAGTCCTATTGTCCGGTCCCTGTGTCGGCTATCGGCTGGGGACTGTCAATCGAGACCCAAGCCCGCAGGAGTATCCATGGAAATCAACATCCCCGAGATCGTCGAGGAAGTCACCGCCGCCTTCATGGCCTACGAGAAAGCGCTTCTCGCCGACGACGTCGACATGATCGACGAGCTGTTCTGGAACGACGAGAAGACGCTGCGCTACGGGCCGAACGGCACGGTGGTGAGCCACGCGGCGCTGTCGGCATTCCGGCGCGGCCGCGGCATCGGGCCGTGGGAAAGGACGCTTAAGGACACCTATATCGTCACTTTCGGCCGCGACTTTGCGGTGGCGAACACTGAATCGACGCGGCCGGGCACCGATGCGATCAGCCGCCAGAGCCAGACCTGGGTGCGGATGCCCGAGGGCTGGCGCATCGTCTCCGCGCACGTCTCCGATCAGCCGTGACCGGAATTCAGGGCCGGGCTGTCGCGGCCGCCTTCGTCCTGTAGACCCTGGACACCATCACGACGCCTGTCAGCACCAGCACGGTGCCGATGGCATCGTACGGGCGTAGCGCCTCGTCGAAGAAGATCATGCCCAGAACCGAGCCGAAGATCGGGTGCAGGCACATGAACGCCGACGCCCGGTTGGGGCCGATCTCCAGCGTGCCCCTGTTCCAACAGATCCACGCGACGATCGTGCTGAAGACCGAGACGTAGCCGAGCGAGGCCCACGTCAGGGCCGTCCAGCTCATCGTATGACCCATGGACAGTTCGACGCCGTAGGCCGGGATCAGCCACAGCGTGGCGAAGACCGTGAGGACGACCAGCAGCGACAGGCCGGAAATCTTCACCTGCGCGCGCTTGAGCAGAACCATGTAGAGCGCCCAGCAGAGAATGGCGAGCAGCATGTAGACGTCGCCCCAGCCGAACTGGAGCGTCAGCAGGATGCCGAGCTGCGCCTTGGTGACGACGGTGACGATGCCGCCGAAGGCGAGGACGATGCCGACCGCCTGCCACCGGTTGATCAGGTCGCGCAGGATCAGCCACGAGAAGAACACGGCGGCGACCGGCACGCCCGCGTTGATCAGCGCCGCGTTGACGACCGTGGTTTCGAGGACGGCGAAATAGACAAGGGTGTTGCCGGCGGCGAGCAGCGCGCCGATCGCGATGAAGCTGCCGAGGCGCGTCTTCATCGTCGGCCAGTCGGCCTTCAATATCGGAATCACGAACGGTACGACGAGCGCCACGGAGAAGAGGTGCCGCCAGAACGACAGCGCCACCGGCGGTGCGTCGAGATTGGCCCAGCGCGCGACGACGAAATTGCCGCCCCAGCAGAGAATGGCGAAGCTCAGCAGGAAATAGGGATTACGCAGGAAAGGCAGATCGGTTACTCGCCATAGGTGTTAGACAGCGTGCCGATGCCGTCGATGGACACGTCGATGGACGCACCCGGTTTCATCGGCAGCGCGCCGGGGCCGGTGCCGCAGGAAACGATGTCGCCCGGCTCCAGCGTCATGAAATGCGACAGGCGGCTGACCAGCTCCGCCGGCTGCAGGATCAGGTCGCTGACCGGGTAGTTCTGGCGTTCGCGGCCGTTGAGCTCGGCGCGGATCGCGGCGCTGCCGAGGTCGATTTCCGTCGCGATGACGGGGCCGAACGGTCCGAACGTGTCGTAGCCCTTGGCGCGCGCCCACTGGGGAAAGCTGGGATCGGCGTCGAGCACCTGAAGCGCGGTGACGTCGTTGACGCAGGTGTAGCCGAAGATGCAGCCGGCTGCCGCCGCCTCGTCCGCGTCCTTGCACGGCTTGCCGATGACGACGCCGAGCTCGGCTTCGTAGATCACGCGCCCGTCGTAGGTGGAGGGTTTGCGGATCGTGCCGCCGGGCGCCAGATAGGTGTTCGGGCCCTTGAGGAAGAACAGCGGGTCGGCCGGCCGGTCGAGCCCCTGCTTTTCGGCGGCCGAGGCGGAGTTGTTCCACAGCGCGACGATCTTCGACGGCAGGCACGGCGTCAGCAGCGACACGTCGGCGAGCTGCAGCGTCTCCCCCGTGGGGGTCGCGACGCCGAACATGTCGCCCTCGAAGACCGCGACCGCGTCGCCGACCAGCGTGCCGAAGGCGGTCTCGCCGCCGCGCTCGAACCGGATCCAGTCGGTCATCGCCCCATATCCTCCGCGTCTCCTAGCGGTAAGCGGGCGGCAGGTCGGCCGCGTACTTCGCCTTGATCCGGTCGTCGAGTTCCTTCGAGGAGCGTGCGACGGCCGGGAACGTGTCCTTGCGCGCGAACGGAATGCAGGCATCGACCACGACGCGCGAATTGCGCCGGTCGTGATCGTCGTCGAAGCACATCGGGTCGAGATGGGTGCTCCAGCAGCCGTTCAGGATGTCGAGCCCTTCGCGCGGGTCGAGGCGGGTGCACATCGCCCAGACGACGTCGTTCATGTTCGACGGATCGACGTCGTCATCGACGACGACCACCCAGCGGTTGGCGTAGGCGCCGGCGTGGCACTGCGAGGCGATAAGACCGGCCTGCTTCGAATGTCCGCCGTACATCTGCTTGATCGAGACGGTCAGCCACATGCGGCTGCCGCCCGCTTCGTGCGCGTAGACGCCCTTGATCCCCGGAATGCCGGCGGCCTCCAGCTGGTTCCACACCGCGCCGGCGCGATAGGCGCCCATGTAATAGGTGTTGTCGTTCGGCGGCACCGCCGGGATCGCGCCGGTGATCACCGGATTGTCGCGGTGCCACAGCGTCTCGATGCGGATGGCGGGTTCCGGACGCTGGCCGCCCGCGTAATAGCCCGTCCATTCGCCGAGCGGGCCTTCGAGGATTTCGTCGTCGGGCGAGATGTAGCCCTCGAAGGCGATCTCCGCGCCGGCCGGCACCGGCAGGCCGGTCTTCGGCATGTTGATAACCTCGACAGACTCGCCGAAGATTCCGCCGACGACGTCGAGCTCGTTCCTGCCGTAGGCAACCTCGAAGCCGCCGATCATGAACATCAGCGGATGCACGCCGGCAACGACTGCCACCGGGCATTTCTCGCCGCGGTCGTGATACTTCTTCATCATCAAACGGCAGTGCTTGCCGGGCGACATCATGACGGTCGCCGTCCGTTCGTCGTGCGTCTGCACGCGGTAGGTGCCGTAGTTCACCCAGCCGGTATCGGGATCGCGCATCGCGACGATGCAGCCGGTGCCGATGAAGTTGCCGCCGTCGTGCTCGTGCCACTTGGGCGACGGCAGCGTCTTGATGTTGACCTGGTCGCCTTCGAACACGTTGTCGATGATCGGCCCGCCGTTGACCTCTACCGGCGGATGCTCCGGCGCGTCTGCGCCGAGATAGTGCCGCCACCAGTCGATGAGCTGCTGCTCGGTCGCGTCCGGCGGCAGGCCCAGCGCGATGGCGCAGCGGGGCCGAGACATGATGATGTTGGCGAGGACGCGGAAGCCTTCCGGGTATCCCTGGATCTCGTCAAACAGGACGGCAGGGTTGCCGAGATCGCGCATGTAGATGTCGACGATGCCGCCGATTGCTTCTTCCGTATCGGCGCCGCTGATGTTCTTCAGCTCTCCGATCTTCTCGATTTCCTCGATGAAATTGCGAAGGTCCTTGTTCGCCACCGTCCCGTCTCCCTGATGCGGCTTGATCCTGTGACGCGACAATCCGGTTTTCGCCCGGTTCGGTCAAGGCGCGGCGGCGCATCCGCCCATTTCGATATTGCAAATCCCGCGCCGGAGTCCGAAAACAGATCGACGCCAGAACGACAAACAGAGGGAGAAACGAGGATGGCGAGCTACAGGCTGTTGAACTATGCGGGCGAGGGCGGCAAGGCCTGCCCCGGAATCCTGGTCGGCGACGACGTGATCGATCTCGCCGCGGCGGGCGTTTCCGGCTCGACCCTGGAACTTCTGCAGGACTGGGACGCGACCGACGCGAAACTGTCGAAACTTGCCGACGAGGCGGGCTCGCACGCCTCGAAGAAGCTCGCGGACGTCAAGCTGATGGCGCCGATCCTCTATCCGGCGGTCGTCTTCAACGCAGGCGCGAACTACGTCGACCACCAGAAGGAAATGTCGCAGGACGGCAAGACCCAGCTGGTGAAGGAAGACACCGATCCGTACTTCTTCCTGAAATCGGGCCCGCACTGCATCATCGGGCCGGGCGACGACATCCAGCTGCCGAAGGTCTCCAACTTCATCGACTGGGAAGCGGAGCTTGCCGTCGTTATCGGCAAGCCGGCGCGCAACGTGAAGGCGGCCGATGCGCTCGACTACGTCGCCGGCTACACGATCTTCAACGACCTGTCGGCGCGCGATCTCGGCAAGCCGCGCAACCGGCCGTTCAACACCCACTGGTTCGTCCACAAGAACTTCGACGGTTCCGGCCCGATGGGCCCGTGGATGGTGCCGGCGTCCGACATTCCGGACCCGCACAACATCGACATCAAGCTGTGGGTGAACGACAGCCTCGAGCAGGATTCGAACTCGAAATACCTGTTCTTCAATATCAACGAGCAGATCGAGTACATCAGCGCGCGGCTGACCATGCGCCCCGGCGACGTGATCGCCACCGGAACGCCTGCGGGCGTCGGCCGGCCCAAGGGCAAGTGCCTGAAGCCGGGCGATACGGTGACCATCGAGCTCGAAGGCATCGGCACGCTGAAGAACCCGGTAGTCCAGGGTATCTGAGGAAAGGGACGGTGCGGGCAACCTATTCCGGTTGCCCGTCGTTCTCCTCGCCTTCGCGGGCGGTCTTCGCGTCCGGGAATACGGTCGAAATCGCGTAGCGCGCGATCTGTTCGTCCTCGTGGCTCTTCACGCCGGAGATTCCCATCGCGCCGATGATGTCGCCGTCGATGACGATCGGCAGGCCTCCCTTCGCGGCGAGGAACGGGAACGTCGCGTAGGCCTTGTGGGTCGTCTCGATCCAGTGTTCCCAGACGCCGCTCGGCCGGCAGGTCATGGCCGCCGTGTTGGCCTTGGCGAGCGCGATGTCGTCGTTGCCGGGCCGCGCGCCGTCCATCCGGTGGACGGCGACGATGCGCCCGCCGTCGTTGACGACGGAAATCACGACCTCCCAGTTATTGCGCCGCGCCTCTTCCTCGGCGGCCTCCAGCAGCTTCTTCGCGTCGTCGAGCGTGATCGCCGGTTTCATCCGCATGGTCTCTTCTCCCCCTATAACGTTTCGGCGCGTCTATCCGCGCTTTCTACTCTCTGAACCCCGGCTGTTCCTTGTCCATCCAGCGGACGAGGGCGGGCCAGCGCATGTCTTCGGTCTTGTCGTTGATGGCCCACGCTTGCTGCGCCGACTTCTCGCACACCTCGGGCGGCGGCAGCACGATGTGCGCGTCCTCGGCGCTCGTCGCATTCGCCATCAGCTGTGCGACGCAGCCCTTCTCCAGGTGATACATCAGCGTAAAGGCCTCGGCGATGGTGCGGCCCGCCGTCAGCAGGCCGTGGTTGCGCAGGATCAGCGCGCGGTGCGGGCCCAGGCTCTCCACCAGCCGGTCGCGTTCGCCGAGTTCCAGCGAGATGCCTTCGTAGTCGTGATAGCCGTGGCGGTTCCAGAACCGCACCGCGTCCTGGCTGAGCGGCAGCAGCCCGCACTTGAGCGACGAGATCGCGAGGCCGGCCTCGGTATGGGTGTGGAGCACGCAGCCGACGTCCTCGCGCGCCGCATGGAAGGCGCTGTGGATCGTGTAGCCCGCCGGGTTGATGCCGTAGGGCGTGTCGTCGAGGACATTGCCGTCGAGGTCGATCTTCACGAGGTTCGACGCCGTCACCTCGTTGTACATCGGCCCGTACGGATTGATCAGGATCGTCCCGTCCTCGCCCGGCACGCGCGCCGAGATGTGGTTCAGGTTGAGATGATGCCAGCCGTAGTGGAAGACGAGGCGGTAGCAGGCCGCGAGGTCGACGCGGGTCTGCCACTCCTCCGGCGAGACGCGCGCCTTCACGCCTTCCGGCTGCACCAGCTCGCCGTGGGCGTAGCCGACGGCCGACGATACCTGGAACGTGTCCATAACGGGATCCTCTCGATTTCCGAAGACGCTATCCGTTGCGCCCTGTTCCGGCAAGGCGCATCAGCTGTCGCCCGGCGTTATTCGCCTGCGTTATGGCAGACATAACCATGTTCTTCTTTGACGCGACGGCGTTTTCCCGTTGAATGGATCGTCGTGGGGGAGGAGTCGAAAATGACCGACAGGAAAACGCCAACGAGCCATGCCGACGAATGCGTCTGCCGCGACGCCGTGTTGCGGACGTTCGGCGAACTGCGCCGCCGGTACGGGAGCGACGAGGCTGCGCTCGAAAGCGCGGCGACCGTGTATCGCTACCATCACCCCGAGGTAGTCGCGGTACAGGCGCTGGAAACGGTGCGCGGCTGGGTGTAACGCCCGCGCCTCACGATCCTTTCGGGTCGGGCACGCGCTGCCAGATCCGTTCGACGACCGCGAACTCGAACAGGTCGGCCTTGGTGTAGGGATCGTTGCGGTGAAAGTCCTCGACGGTCGCGCGGTCGGCCTCGAAGACGAGGACATTGCCTTTGACGTCGCGGATGTCGACGTCGCCCGACGTGTCGACGTCGTCGCCCACCAGACCGCCGCCATAGACGATCATTGGCAGGAACGGCTGCTGATAGGCCGCGTGCGCGGGTTGAAGCCGGACGCGTTCTTCCGCCCGGCCCGGCCGGTCGCGGCGCACGAGGGCGTAGCGCGCGCTACCCGACATCTAGACCACCTGCGCCGTCTGGTCGGAATAGTTGATCGTGACCGTGAAGCTGCCTTCGTTCATGACCCATTTGTGGATTTCGTATTCGCGGAGGCCCGCCTTGTGGAACGGGTCCTCGGCGGCGATGGCGTCGGCTTCCTCGAACGAGTTCGCGCGGATGACGATCATGCCGAAGGCCGGCCGCTCGCCGCCCGGCGCGAACATCGGGCCGGCGCCGAACATGATGCCCTTCTTTTCCAGCTCCACCTGGCGATCGAGATGCTGCGGCAGCAACTTGGCGATCTCCGCCGGATCGCCGACGGGCCGCGTGAAGATGACGTAAAGTTCCTTGCCCAGCATTTTCGAGGTGTCCTGGACCATAATGTCCTCCCATTGCCTTGGTTGCGGGTTCGCGATGGCGGATAATGGGGGGACGGGGTCGCCCGGGGCAAGGCTGGGGTGACATTGCGGGACCCTAATAATCCCGAGAGACGTCGAATCGCGGCGGGGGAAACGAATGACCATCGACATGCATACCCACTTCGTACCGGCGGCCATGGCGGACGAGCTCCGCAAGCGCACTGCACCGCCGTGGATCGAAACGCTGGACGACGGGACGGAACGTATCCACCTGCCGATCGAGCATCTCGCGTTCGGGGCGGACTATATGGACATGGACGCGCGCATCGCCTTCATGGACGCGCGCGGCGTCGACCGGCAGCTCATGTCCTTTCCCGGCCTGTTCGGTCTCGATAGCCTGCCGGCCGACGAGGCCTTGCCGCTGCTGTCGCTGTTCAACGACGAGGCGGCGGCGCTGTCCAAAGCCCATCCCCACCGGTTCGCGGGGCTCGCCGCGCTGCCGTTCGCCAATATGCCGAAAGCGGTTGCGGAACTACGCCGCTGCTGCGGCCCCGAGGGACTCGGGCTCGCGGGCGCGATCCTGCCGAACAACGCCTTCGTCTCGATCGCCGAGGCGGAGAAGCTGCGGCCCGTGTTCGAGGCCGGCAACGAGATCGGGCTCCATTTCTTCGTCCATCCCGGCCGCCGCGCCGACGAGGTGCCGCCGCCCGGCGCGGCCCCGACGCCGCCCTTTCCGGATACAGTTTTCGCGCGCCAGGCGCTCGGCGTTCAGGCGAACGTCGCACAAGCAACCGCGACGCTGCTGTTCTCCGATTTCCTAAACGACTATCCGAACGTTTCGGTCCACATGGCCAATCTCGGCGGCTCGCTGCCGATGGTGATCGAACGGATGGAGCACGTTGCCGAGACCCGCGGTATCGAGGGCGACCGGCCGATGAAGCGCGCCCGCGACTCGCGCCTCCATGTCGACTGCTCGTCGCTCGGCCCGCGCGCGCTGGAAATCGCGGTGGCGGTCTTCGGCGCCGGCAGGATCGTCATGGGAACCGACTGCCCGATCTTCTCGACCGACTGGACGCTGGCGGCGATCCGCGACGCGAATATCGAACAGGCCGACCGGCAGGCGATCCTGCACGAGAATGCGGCCCGTCTGCTCGGCCTGTAACACGGAGACTGAAATGAGCCTCTATTACGTGCAGAAACTTCTCTACCAGCTCAACCGCGATCCGGGTGTCCGCGCCCGTTTCGAGGAAGACGAGGACAGCGTCCTCGCCGATTACGACCTGACGGCCGAGGAGCTGGGGGCGATCCGCAAGCCAGATATCGGCCTGCTGTACATTCTCGGCGTCAACGGCCAGCTGCTGATGCATTTCGCGGCGATGAAGGGCTATGCCTGGGACGACTACCTGCAGGCGATGCGCGACGGGCGCGCCGAGCACGGGCCGGTACGCGCCGGCGTCTATTCGCTGGTACGGGATACGGACGGGGGAGACGCAAGATGACGATGGTCTTCGCCGGCGCGTGCAGCCACGCACCCGGCATAACGGGGCGCGCCGACCGCGCCGATCCGGCGCAGCGCGACGCCCTCTATGCCCAGTTCGACCGTATGCGCGCCGCCATCGAGGCATCCGGCGCGGAGGCTCTGATCGTCATCGCCGCGGAGCATTTCGGCAACTTTTTCATGAACAACATGCCGGCCTTCTGCGTCGGGATGGGGGCGGATTATTTCGGACCCATCGAGGACCCCGACTGGCTCGGGATTGCGCCGCAGACGGTCCCCGGCGCGCCCGATCTCTCGCGGCGCCTGATCGTCAGCATGATGGAGACCGTCGACGTCGCCTATGCCGAGGAGTGGAAGTTCGACCACGGCATCATGGTGCCGCTCCATTTTCTCACCCCGAGCTACGGCCTGCCGATTGTCCCGGTGAACATCAACTGTCAGGGCCCGCCGCTCGCGCCGATGAACCGCGTATACGAGTTCGGCCGCGCGCTGCGCCGCGCCTGCGACTCGGTACCGGAGAAGATCGCCATCGTCGGCACCGGAGGCATTTCGCACTGGCCGGCGACGCCGGATTCGGGGCGCATCAACGAGGAATGGGACCGCGAATTCCTCGACCGGTTCGTCAACAACCGGCGCGACGAGCTGATCGCCTATACCGACGAGGACACCTATCGTCATGGCGGGCAGGGCGGTTTCGAGATCCGCACCTTCGTCGCCGTCGCCGGCGCGACCGAGGGCGCGACCGGCGAGATCTGGCACTACGACCCGATCCCGATCTTCGCGGTCGGCTGCACCGTCGCGGTGATGGACGTCGCTTGATGGCCACGCGCGCGAAACCGCCGTTCCGCGCCGACCACGTCGGCAGTCTTCTGAGGCCCGCCCGTCTCGCCGAGGCGCGCGCGAGGGGAAAGGCGGGGGAGATGACGGCGGAGGACGTGCGCGCCGTGGAGGACGATTGCGTCGCCGACGCGGTCGCGCTGCAGGAAGGGCTTGGTCTTCACGGCGTCACGGACGGCGAGTTCCGCCGCGACTGGTGGCATCTCGATTTCCTGTGGGGCTTCGACGGCGTCGAGCCGTGGGAGGCGCTCCGCGCGCAGAGCTTCTCCAACGCCGAGCAGCCGCCGATGGCGAAGGTGACGGGAAAGGTCGGCCATCCGCACGGCATCTTCACCGACATGTTCGGTTATCTCGCAAAGGCGACGCGCGAGACCGCCAAGCAGACGATTCCCGGCCCGGCGATGATCCACCTGCGCCCCGGCCGCGAGGCGGTGGAGCAGAGCGCGTATCCGGACATGGAGGCGTTCTGGGCCGACTGGACGGCGGCCTATCGGGCAGAGCTGCAGGCGCTGTACGACGCGGGCTGCCGCTACCTGCAGGTGGACGACACTAGCTTCGCGTACCTGTGCGACGAGACCATGCGCGCCTCGATGCGCGCCCGCGGCGACGATCCCGACGTGCTTGCGGCGCTCTATACGCGCCTGCTCAACGATGCGGTCCGCGACCGGCCTGCCGACATGGCGGTGACCGTCCACACCTGCCGC
This sequence comes from Alphaproteobacteria bacterium, assembly GCA_038148075.1. Classification (GTDB taxonomy): domain Bacteria; phylum Pseudomonadota; class Alphaproteobacteria; order MPNO01; family UBA830; genus JAYQUR01. The sequence goes on from JAYQUR010000079.1 coordinate 10,944, forward strand.
GGCAATTTCAAGTCGAGCTGGGTCGCCCAGGGCGGCTACGAGCCGGTGGCGGAGGCGGTGTTCGGCGGCCTCGACGTCGACGGCATCTTCATGGAGTTCGACAGCGACCGCGCCGGCGGCTTCGAGCCGCTGCGCTTCGTCCCCGACGGCCAGATCGTCGCGCTCGGCGTGATCACCACCAAGACGCCGGAGCTCGAGGACGCGGACGCCGTCCGGCGCCGCATCGACGAAGCGGCGCAATACGTGCCGCTGGAGAACCTCTGCCTCAGCCCGCAATGCGGTTTTTCATCGACGCACCACGGCAACGCAATCACCGAGGACGACCAGAAGCGCAAGTTGGCGCTGGTGGTGGAGATTGCGGACGCGGTGTGGGGCGGGAACTAGGGATGTGTATCGGGAAACATCTTCGGGGAGGACGGTTCCTTCCGGGATTCCGCGTGGGATCAGCCGTATAATGAGATCGTCGCGGCTAAACGACGAAGAGATGTGAAACGTTGGACGGGATTTCCGATCTATCCATCAGTCTGCCGATCGCCGGGTCGGTGGTTGTCGCGCTGGGCGGCTGGCTTTTCACGTATTTCCACGGCCGGAAAGTCGTCAGTCACGCCGCGAAGCTCGAGCGCATCAACCGTCAGCTCAGCCAATTCTACGGCCCGCTATATGCGACATTGAAAGCAGGCGACGCTGCGTGGGCCGCGTTCTGGCAGGAGTACCGGCCGGCGCACCGCCGGAATGCATATTTCGGTCCCGGTCCGGAATATGCGCTCAGCGAGGACGAGCTTCTCCGCTGGCGGCACTGGATGAAATACGTGTTCCACCCCAACAATCTCAAGATCGAGCAGCTTATCGTCAGCCATATGGATCTCGTCGAAGAAAACGAGCTTCCGGAGGCGTATACCGATGCGCTGGCGCACATCGCCGTCTATCGAGCCGTTCTCGCGCAATGGGAGGACGGCAATTTCGCGGAGCATACGTCGATCATCAATTTTCCGGCCAGGCAACTGATGGAGACTGTGGAGCCGACGTTCCGCACGCTTTTGAAAGAGCAGAAAAAGCTGAT
>JAYQUR010000080.1:0-11960 GCA_038148075.1 Alphaproteobacteria bacterium
GCCTCGTGCCCCATCCCCTCGACCAACCGGGCGATATGTTCCGCCAGCTTGTGATTGAGCGACCCCTGCCGAAGCGAGCAGGAAACGATAAACACCTTCATTCCGTTTGTACTCCTTTGATGTTTTTGTCCCTTCGTGCGGCGCAACATAGCGATTGGCCTGCCGCGCGTCCATTTCGCGCACCGTCGATTCACGAAGGCATTTATCGGGGCGCCGGTCGGGAGTAGTTTTCCGATGCAATGACCCGAATATCAGTCCGCGAAGCGCTTGACGACACGGAACGGAAGGCATGCATCGCCATCCGGATCGAGGTGTTTTGCGGCGAACAGAATGTCAGCCGCGACATAGAGTTCGACGGGCTCGACGGAGCATGCCGGCATTTCATAGCGCTCGACGGCGATCGCCCTGTCGGCACTGCCCGTGTCCGCAGCCTCGGCAACGACGTCGCCAAGTTCGAACGCATCGCGGTCCTCAAAGGCGACCGCGGACGAAACGCCGGACGGTATCTGCTGGAAGCCGCCATTCGCGAGGCCGCCCTCAACGGGCACGCGCAGGCAACGATGCATGCCCAGACCTACGCCAAGCCGTTCTACGAAAAATTGGGATTTCGTCAGGAAGGCGCCGGTTTCATGGAAGCCGGAATCCTCCATATCAGGATGGCGCGCCCGTTGACATACGACGACCGAAACCCTCTATGACCCCCAAATATTGACCTACTGGTAAGTATTGACGGAGCGCAGTCGACGCGTTACGCCGTATTCAGCATGTGGGGTGCTTATCAGTGGTCGGAGTAGAGAAGGTCATCGTCGCCGGGGCGGGTCTCGGCGGACTGGCCGCTGCCGGTTGCCTGCTCAAGGCGGGCTACGATGTCGAGGTCTTCGAGCAGGCCCCGGCGTTGGGCGAGGTGGGCGCCGGCATCCAGGTCAGCGCCAATGCGATGCACGTGATGAACCATCTCGGCATCGGCGACGAAATCTCCGCAAAATCCGTACGTCCCGAAGGCTACGTCTTCAGGTTGTTCGACACCGGCGAGGTCATCAGCCGGTTCGCGCTGTCCGAGGAGCACGAACGGCTCCACAAGGCGCCCTACAACCAGATCCATCGTGCCGACCTGCACGAGTTGATCGCCGGCGCCGTGCTGACGCAAAAACCCGACGCGATCCGTCTCAACATGCGCGTTACCGGCTTCGCGGAAACAGCCGACGGGATCGAGTTGCAGTTCGCCGACGGAACGACCGCTCGGGGCGACGTTCTGGTAGGCGCCGACGGCGTGAAATCCGTGATCCGGGAGCAGATCTGCGGCGCGATCCCGGCCACCTATACCGGCGATTCCGCCTGGCGCCTGACGGTGCCGCGCGAGAAGCTGCCTGACGGGTTCATGGGCGAAGTGATGTCGGTCTGGATGGGACCGGGCAAGCACGCGGTGTCCTACTGGATCCGGAACGGCGAGATATTGAATTTCGTCGGCGCGGTGGAGACGCCGAAGGCCGAAGAGGAATCCTGGACGGCCAAGTTCCCCTGGGAGGATCTCAAGGCGGATTTCGCGGGCTGGAACGACGACATCCACACCGTACTGGACCTCGTCGACCGCAATGCCTGCTATCGCTGGGCGATGTATACGCGCCCGCCGGTGAAGCGCTGGAGCACGGCGCGCGCCACCATCCTAGGAGATGCTGCACATGCGACGCTTCCCTATCTCGCGCAGGGCGCGGCAATGGCGATCGAGGACGGCGCCGTGCTGGCCCGGGCGCTCCGCCAGGAGAGCGACGCAGCGAGCGCTCTGAAACTTTACGAACGCAATCGCATCGACCGAACGCAGCGGGTCGTCGATACGTCGTTCGCAAACCGCAGCCTGTTCCATCAGGACAGCGTCGCCGACATAAGAAAGGCCTTCGCCAATCGCGACGAGGGCGGCGACCGCAATGCGTGGCTCTATTCCTACAACCCGCTTACGGTCGAGCTGGCCTGAACGACCGGAGAGGCGCGTGCCGTAACTACCCCGCCGCCAGCGTGCCGTTATTGAAGTCGTCCACCGCCTGCTGCAGTTCCTCGCGCGTGTTCATCACGAACGGGCCGTACTTGGCGACAGGCTCTCCGATCGGGCGCCCTTCGCAATAGAGGATGTGGGCGCCCTCGGCCCCGGCGATCACCTCGACGGCTCCGTCGCCGCCGAAAAGGGCTACCGACGGCTTGGGAATATCGTGCGCGCCGCCCTGTGGATCCCGGCCCGATATCGATCCCTCGTAGACGCACATGAAAAGGTCGTTGCCGTCCGCGACGTCGACCTTCCATGACGCATTCGCCTCGAGGCGCACATCGAGAAGACGGATCGGGATCTGCGCCTTCGCCGGCCCTTCCTTTCCGAGAAAGGCGCCCGCGATCACGCGTGCGGAGCCGCCGACGAAATCGACGCTCTCGATCCTGGACGCGTCGATATCCTGATAGGCCGGCGGCATCATCTTCTTTTCCGCCGGCAGGTTGACCCACAGCTGGAAGCCCTTGAGCCGTCCGTCGATCATCTCGGGCAGTTCGGAATGGATGATCCCGCGGCCCGCCGTCATCCACTGGACGTCTCCGGGCTTCAGCAGCCCGTCGTTACCGACCGAGTCCCGGTGGCGCATCAGCCCTTCGAGCATGATCGTCACCGTCTCGAAACCGCGATGCGGATGGTTGGGAAAACCCGCGATATAGCTGTCGGGATCGTCGCTGTCGATCCGGTCGAGCATGAGAAACGGGTCGACCATGTCGAGCTGCGGCGTCCCCACCATGCGGGTCAGCTGGACGCCGGCGCCGTCGGACGTCGGCATGCCGGGAGAGATTGCTCTCAGGTATCTGATATCTGTCATCGGTGCCAGGCTCTGTGGGAAAAAGCGTCTCGATCTAACCTATGACGCTCTTCTTCGTATTCAACACTGCCGGGACCGCCGGGTTCCCGCCGCCCGCCCGAAGTCGCGGCGGGGCGTCCAACGCCGGCGGCAGTGACGCCGCCAGTCGCCGTCCCCGACCGGCCGACACGGCCTTTCGGGGCGGCGAATTCCCCCGCCATGGCGCTTATTCGTCCTTGGCGGCGAGGGAGTAGCGCTGGTCCTCCGCGAGGCAATGCGCTTCCGGCAGCCCCAGTTCCTTGCGGACGATATTGGTGCCCTGCACCATGGCGATGAGCTTGTAGATCGCGTGCCGCCGGCTCATACCCTCGCGACCCATGCCGCAGTCCGACGTGACGATCAGCCGCTCGGCCGGAATATGCTCGAGCGCCGCGCGGATGATGTCGGCGACCTGATCGGGACGCTCCACCTGCAGCGTGTGATGGTCGATTACGCCGATGGCGATCTTCTTGTCGTCGTCGATCACCTCGCCGATGGCCTTGAGGTCCTGCGTGCCCGACGAGCACGTCTCGAACGTCAGCACGTCGGCATCGACCTGGTTCATCCATTCGAGCGTGGGCTGGTAGCTCTGCACATCTCGGAAGATGCGCTGCTGCGCGGGATTGCCCCAGCAGGTGTGGCACCAGACCTCCGTCTTGTCGCGCAGTCCCTTCACCGTCTGGTTGAACAGGGTGACCAGTTCGTCCTTGTCCATCTTGCCGAACAGCGGCCCGCGGATCGGCGTCATGTGGATCTGCGGCTCCTCCATCTGGATGATCGGGCAGCCGGCGTCGGCGAGTTCGTTGAGCTCCTCGTTCATGGCGAGCGAGATGTCGTTCACCAGATCGACGGGGTCGTCGTAATAGTCGTTTGCGACCGTAACCGCGAGCAGCTCGGGCGTAACGGTCCCGAACTTCACCGGCTTGGTCGTCATCCGCTGCGCGGCGCGCCACATGGCCGTGTACTGGAGTTGGCCGCGGCCGACCTTGTCGACGACGGGCGGCAGCACGCGGCTTTCCAGCAGGTCGTGCAGGATATGTCCGCGCGGATAGGCGGCGGCGCCGGCCTTGTAGACGGCTGGCCGGGGATTGGCGTGATCGAACCCGGACATGCGGTAGGGCGCGTAGCTCTGCCAGGAGAAGCCCGTCACCTGATCGTCGTAGTGCGCGTCGCCGTCGGTGACGATGTCGAGTCCGGCCATGTTCTGCCACATCATGTAGACGCTGACCGCGTCTTCGTACTGTTCGCGATAGTGGTTGTCGATCATCGCATCGAGGAACGTGCGCGTGCCGAGCTGCTGGTTGAACCATGTCGGCCGCGGCAGCGACCCGATGATGGACGTCGGCATCACGACGTCGGCGGAACCCTTGTACATTCTGTCCTCCCGGGGATGGATTCGTATCCTTGTTGGGCGACTTTACCGGGTTCGACGGAGCCGGGAAACCGTCCGCCCGGGGCGACTTCAGCCTGCCGCCAGAATCGCCTCGACCGTCGGCCAGCTGGCCCGCCCCTGCTCCGCCATCTGCGACCGGTACGCGTCATACGGATAGTCCTCGTTCATAGCCGTAAAATTCGGCCGCCTCCGGATGCGATCGAACCACGCGCTCACGCCAGGCCGCCCCCGCTCCCACATCGGATGAAGCTGCAGTTCCGCAACGCGGTTCAGGTACGACGTCAGCGACACATCGGCGAGCGTGTACCGTTCGCCCGTCAGCCAGTTCCGGCCGTCGCCGAGCACTCTCTCCATGTCGGCCAGCAACGCGTCGTACGTCCAGACCGCGGTGCGGAACACGGGCGCGTCCGTTCCCTGCTCGATCATCGCGCGTCGCCAGTCGCGGCGGATCGGATCCGGCGTCGCCTCCAGCATCGCCTCGACCTCTGCCGCGGGTTTTTCGAGCCACTGAAGGCGAAACGCGATCGCATTGGTCAAGGTCGCACAGGCCCGATGCAGTCCGTCGTCGGGCCGCCGTGTCCACGTTCGCATTTCCGCCTTGTCCGCCGGGTCGGCGGGTCGCAGGGACGGCGCGGGAAACACCTCGTCGAGATATTCACAGATAAGCGCGGATTCGACGATCGACCGACCGTCATGCACCAGCGTCGGCACGTAGCCTTTCGGATTGAGCTTCAGATATGCGGGCGACTGCTGCTCGCGGGCGCGAAGGTCGACATGATGCTCGACCGCCTCAAGACCTTTTTCGGCCAGGACAAGCCGAACCTTCTGCGCGCAGATCGACCAGTTGCTGTGATAGAGCTCGAGCATAAACGCCGCGGTCAGCCCGCCGCCACGCGCCGCGCGAACGTCTCGAAGTCGGTCGGCGGGCGGCCGAGCAGCCAGCCGAGGATGCGCGGACTCCCGACCAGCCCGTGATCGTCGTAATGCGCGAACATGCGCCGCATGCAGTCCAGACCGTAGGCGCCGACGCCCATGTGCGCGGCGTGCTCGATCGCGGCATCGGCCGGCAGTTTCCGGGCTTCGACCGGCCGTCCGAGCACCTCGGTCAGGATCGCCGCCTTTTCCCGGAGCGTGATAACCGGCCCGCAAATCTCGAAAATACCGTTCGCGCATCCGGGATCGCGCAGGATCGCGAGCGCCGCCGCCGACACGTCGTCGAGATCGACGAGACTCATCGGCGCGTCGATGTCATAGGCCATCGCATGGACTCCGGTCTCGACCATCTTCCCCCAGCCGGGAAGCATGTTCTGGTAGTAGGAGCCCACCTGAAGGATCGAAAACGGCACGCCGGATTCGACGATCGCCTCTTCGACGAAAAGCCTGTTCCAGTGGTGCTGCAATGCCTGGACCTGGGTATGCAGGACGGAATGGAATACCAGCCGCTCGACCCCGGCGGCCTTTGCGGCGGCGATCGCGTTGTCGCCGTAGCGGCGTTCGTCTTCGGTCATGTTGGGACAGATGTAGTAAATTGCCCGGCAACCACGGGCCGCGGCATCTAGCGCACTCGCATCGGCAAGGTCGGCGTGAACGATGTCCGACGCGCCGAGCGCCCTCAATTCGTCGTCGGATGCGTCGCTTCGCAACATCGCGCGGACCATTTCGCCCGCGGCGGCAAAGGCGCCGATCATGGCACGCCCCGTTTTTCCGCCTGCGCCGGTTACCAGAATCATTCGGACTCTCCCTGTTTCGGGGCATCATAAACGACCGAGCCAACGCCACCAATCGACACCGTTGACGGCGCGCGTCGCGCAGGCGACAACCGCCTGTCCAGCAGGGAGAGAGATATGAGCGATATTCAACGCGCGGACCCCGGCCCTCGCATGAGCAAGGCGGTACGCCACGGCGGCACGATCTACACGATGGGGCACGTCGCGCGCGACCGCGACGGCGATATTTCGGCCCAGACCGCCGACGTCCTGGAACGCATCGAAGCGACGCTCGCCGAGATGGGCTCCGACAAGTCGAAGCTCCTCTCGGTAACGATCTACATCGCCGACATGGCGGAATTCCAGGCCATGAACGCCGTGTGGGACGCCTGGGTGGACGGGCCGAACGCGCCGGCGCGAACCACCGTCCAGGCACCGCTCGCGGCGCCGGAACTCCGAGTCGAGATGACGGCGGTCGCCGCAGCCTGATCCGCACTTTTCCGCGGTGGCGCGTCCCGGACGCAAGGCTTTGTAAACCATTACAGAATACGATCCCGGGCTTAAATCGATAACGTCCGGAGGCGCTCCATGGCGTCGGCGCCAGCGCTGAACCTGAATCGCGAAGACAGCCGCGGCATCTACGCCGACGAGCAGCTTGCCGCCGCGCTGGCCTATTTCCGCGGCGGCCGCTACGACAAAGCGGACGAGATCTACCGGAAAATCTTGAAGAAGAACCCCGCCAACGCCGGCGCCCTTCACATGTCGGGTCTCGTCGCGCTCAAACGCGGCCGTGCCGAACGCGCGACCCAGCTCCTCGTAAAGGCCGCGAAGGCGAGCCCCGACCGGCCCGAGATTCTCTGCGACCTCGGCAACGCCTTCAAGGCGACAAGCCGGCACCGTGACGCGATCAAGGCGCACAAGATGGTAGTCGACCTGCTGCCGAAGTCGCCGGAAGCGCTGTCGAACCTCGGCGCCGCCTACAAGGCGGCGGGCAGACCCCGACAAGTCCCTGGAGTACCTGGAGGCAGCCGTCGCCCTGCGCCCCGCGGATCCCGAAATCCGTTTCAACCTCGGCAACGGGCTCATCGCGGCGGAACGATACGAACAGGCCGAGGCGACGCTCCGCCAGGTCATCTACGAAAAGCCCGATCACGTTCGGGCCCACATCAATCTCGGCGTCGCGCTGAAGGAGATGGGCAAGTTCGACGCAGCGGCGGAACGTTTCGCGAAAGCCGTCGCGGTCAGCCCGGACGTGCCGGAAGCGCACTGGAACATGGCGCTGATGCAGCTTGCGCTCGGCCGTTACGAAGAGGGCTGGCGAGAATACGAATGGCGCAGCCGCCTTCCCGGGTTCGCCATGCAGACGCTGGACCGGCCGCAATGGCAGGGCGAACCGTTGAACGGCCGAACGCTGCTTGTCCATGCCGAACAGGGTCTCGGCGACACCGTGCAGTTCTGCCGCTACCTGCCGAAACTCGCATCGTTCGGCGGCGAGATGATTTTCGCCTGCCAGGACCGCCTGATCCCGCTGATCGAAACGCTCGACGGCGCGCCCGAGATCGTGCCGCTGTCGGCGCGGCCGAAACACGACGTACAGACCCCGCTGCTGTCGCTTACGCGGTTCTTCAACGGCGGGCTTCCGCTGCTGCCCGACCGCGACGCCTATCTGTCGCCCGAGCGCCCCCGGGTTGCCGCAGCAGCCAGGATACTCGGCCCCGCCAGGGGTCTTCGCGTCGGCATCGCCTGGCAGGGCAGCGACGCCTACCGCCACGACGCCCGGCGCTCGATGCCGCTCGCCTGCTACGAACTGCTCGCCCGCATCGACGGCGTGGAGCTGATCAGCCTCCAGCACGGCCCCGGCGCCGAGCAGATTGCAAATATCGGCTGGTCGGACCGGCTTACCGTTCTGCCGGAGGAAACCGACGCCGACGGCGCGTTCCTCGATACCGCGGCGGTCATGGCCAATCTCGACCTGGTCGTTACCTCCGACACCTCGGTCGCCCATGTCGCGGCGGCTGTCGGGCTGCCGGTAACGGTGGCGCTATGTCACCAGCCGGACTGGCGCTGGGGTCTGACGAGCAAGACCTCGCCGTGGTACCCGGCCATGCGCCTCGTCCGCCAGCAGAAGGCGCACGACTGGCCCGGCGTATTCGCGACCATCGCCCGCGGCCTGGCCGAACGTACGCGCCGCGGCGGAGACGCCGCATGAGCCACATCGCGTCCATCGCCGTCGAAACCTCTCCGGGCGAACTGATCGACAAGATCACTATCCTGGAGATCAAGGCCGCCCGCATCGACGATGCCGAGAAGCTCGTAAATATAAGACGCGAACTCGATGCGCTGAGCGCTACGCGCAGCCGCTGCATTCCGCCGTCGGCCGCCCTAGACGAGCTGACCGACAGGCTCCGCGGGGTAAACGCCGATCTGTGGGACATCGAAGACGACATCCGCGACTGCGAGCGCGCCAAGGATTTCGGCGATGCATTCGTCAGGCCCGCGCGTGCGGTCTATTTCACCAACGACGAACGGGCGGCCTTGAAGCGGGCGATAAACGACCTGCTCGGCGCCGAGATCGTCGAGGAAAAGTCATACGCGGCGTACTGATCCTGAGCGGGGCCGGCCTGCTCCCCGATCCTACTTTTCTTCCTTCGGCTCCAGCTTGAGCGATACCGAGTTCATGCAGTAGCGCTGACCGGTCGGCATCGGGCCGTCTGGGAACACGTGGCCGAGATGCGCGTCGCACCGCGCGCAGTGCACCTCGGTTCGCTTCATCAGCATCGACCAGTCGGCCTGCGTCTCGACCGCATCGTTGTTCATCGGACGATAGAAGCTGGGCCAGCCGGTTCCGGAATCGAACTTGTGCTCCGCATCGAACAGCGGGTGGCCACAGCAGACGCAGGCGTAGACGCCGTCGTCCTTGCAGTCGTTATATTCCCCGGTAAACGGACGTTCGGTGCCGTGCTTGCGCGTCACGTAGAACGCTTCGTCCGACAACTGCTCGCGCCATTCGTCGTCCGTCTTCTTAATTTTTTCGACCATGGATGATGTCACTCCTCGCAGACCGGGTCAGGGTCCAAAGTTCTTCTCCAGAACGTCGCCCAGTTCGCGCAGCGCCTGCGCGCCGTCGCCGTTGAAGCTGGAACCGTGCATGCAGGCGAGCGTCTCGGGCGCCAGCGCGGCGAGACCCGCCAGGATCGGTTTGGTATCGTGCGTATACGGCACCGAGCCCGCCATCGGCCCTTCCTGCTGGCGCGCGTTGTAGGTATCCGACCGGCCGACGATGTCGCCGTCAGTCAGCGCCTCGACATTGCCGCCATGGCCGAACAGGTCGGAGCAGAACAGCGTCCTCCCCGTCTCCTCGAACAGCAGGCTGCAGTCCCAGCCATGCGGCAGGTGCTTGGTTTCCAGCACGAGAAAGCGGTGCGCGCCGGTCTCCAGCGCCTCGCCCTCTTCCAGCACCCTCGGCGGCCGGTCGGCGAAGTCGCCGACACTGGTCCGCGCGCCGACGAAGCTGCAGACGGGAACGGCGTGCGGTGCGACCGCGAGCCACTCGTTCAGCGCGCCGCATTCGTCGCTCTCGAAATGGCTGAAGCCGACCCAGCGGATCGTCGCCGGATCGAGTACCGAGGCAACCGCGTCCTTCACGTCCCCGAAGAAACCGCGGAGGTTCGTGTGATAGAGCAGCGGTTCCTCGTCGCGGATGAGGAAGGACGAGAACTGGAAATTGGCCGCCTCGTTAAAGCAGGCGATCCGGAACAGGTTCGGCGCGATCTCGTCGACGGTGGCGGTCATGCGTTCCCTCGCGTCCCGTTCAGTACTTGTAATCGGTCGTGATCGCGTCGAGTTCGCGGATCAGCGACGGCCATTCCTTGTCGCCGCAGCCGGCCTTGTCGTACTGCGCGGCGGCATGCTGCTTCACCTGGTGCGACGGCTCCAAGACCATCTGGCCCGATGCGGCCGCGGCAGCGAGCATCCTGAGCTGGGACGAGCAGCACTTCTCGAGGAAGAACATCTGCACCCACGCCTCGGCCACGCTGCGGCCCGTGGTCAGCAGCCCGTGATTGCGGAGGATCATCACCCGATTGTCGCCGAGGTCCTTGACCAGCCGCGCGCGTTCGTCGAGGTCCAGCGCGATGCCTTCGAACTGGTGATAAGCCGTGTGGCCGTAGAACATCATCGCGTCCTGGTTGGTGTACATCAGCCCGTCCTCGAGCGACGAGACCGCCATGCCGGCCTCGGTGTGGGTGTGGATCACGCAGATCGCATCCTCGCGCGCGCCATGAATCGCGCTATGAATCGTATAGCCCGCCTTGTTCACCTCGTACGGCGTGTCGTCGAGGATGTTGCCCTCCAGGTCGATCTTCACGAGGTTCGATGCCGTCACCTCGTTCCAGGCAAGCCCGAACGGGTTGAGCAGGAAGTGATGGTCGGGGCCCGGCACCCGCGTCGAGATGTGGTTGTAGATCAGCGTCGTCGCCCAGCCGTAGAGATGAGCAAGCCGGTAGGCCGCGGCAGTGTCGACGCGAACCTGCCATTCCTCGTCGGAGACGCGGTCGCGGAGAGACGGGAAGTCGAGGTCGCGGACGGCGGTTGCGTTCATGGACGGTCTCCCGGGCGATCAGTTTCAGATGGTACCACAGCACAATTCGCCACGCCGTACCAGACGGGTGTTGCAGGGCACGATTGCGACTTCTCACGCCACCTTCAGCCACGTCATCATCCCCGAATCCGCATGTTCCAGCATGTGGCAATGCAGCAGCCAGTCGCCGGAATTGTCTGCGACGAAGGCGATCTCCGCGGTCTCATTCCTGTCGACCAGCAGCGTATCCCGCAGCGGGCCAAGCTTGTCGCCGGCGCCAACCTTTCGGAAATGATGTCCGTGCAGATGCATCGCATGCGGCCAGGCGGTATCGTTGATCATGGCGATCCGCACCGTCTCGCCCCGGCCCGCGGCGACGAACGGCTCCTCGGGCATCGCGGCAGAACCGTTGAAAGCCCATATCTTGCCCGATCCAACCAGCTCGCGCATGCCCATCATCCGTCCCCCCATCATGGCACCGCGCATGCCGCCCATGGCGCCGCCCTCCATGCGAAGGGTCGCCCGGCGAGCGGATTCCAGATTCTCGGGAAACGGAATATCGTTCGGGGGCAGCGGCTTGGGGCTCTGCAAACGTCGAACGCGTCCGCCACCGGAAATCCGAAAACGCGCAACCGCGACATCTTCCGATCTGCCCGAAACGAAAAGCCCTGCCACGTCGCCGGAATTCCCGACGACATCGACAATCAGATCGATCCGCTGTGCGGGCGCGAGGGTCATGCGTCCTGCCGGTACCGGCCGGGCGATCGGCTGGCCGTCAAGCGCGACCACCCATCCCTCGAGTCCCGCGAGACGGAGCGGAAATACGCGCGCATTCGCCGTGTTGACGAGCCGCAGTCGCAATCTCTCGTGGCGACGGACGGAAACGGAATAATCGTGCCGCCCGTTCACCGTAAGCCAGTTCCCGAGGCGTCCGGCGTGAGACCAGTCCATCATCGCGCCGAAATCCTCGACGATCCGTGCCTCGCGATCGAGCCGCCAGTCGTCGATCAACAACACCTCGTCCCGGTCGATTTCGGGCGGGTCGGCCTCCTCGACGATCAGTGCGCCGTAAAGACCGCGAGCCATCTGCTCCCAAGTCCGGTTGTGCGGATGGTACCAGTAGGTGCCCGCATCGGGCGTCACAAAGTCGTAGACGAACGACTCGCCCGAGGGCACAGGCGGCTGCGTCAGGCCCGGAACGCCGTCCATCGCATTCGCGATCCTGATGCCGTGCCAGTGCACGGTCGACGGCTGCGGCAAACCGTTTTCGAACTTGCGGACGAACCGGCCGCCCTGCGGGATCCGGAGCACGGGCCCCGGCGTCCCGCCGTTATATCCCCAGATCGGGGTCGGGGCGAAATTATCTGGTGCCAATCGCGCCTTTCCGGGCATGGCGCGCAACGCCGGTGTTTCCGGCG
>JAYQUR010000081.1:0-11869 GCA_038148075.1 Alphaproteobacteria bacterium
ATGCCGGTCCCGGTCAGAAGCGCGAGAACGGGGATGATTGACCGCGTCATATCGATATCCGGTGCGGAGAACCCGTCATGGCAACGGTTTATCACCGCGGCGAGAAAGGGGAAACCGGGCTTTCGGCAGCTGCCGGAACGCCCGAATGTTGGGCCACTTCCCAACCTTGATTATATCATAAATTTTGGGATAATCCCTAAAAGAACGATAATCGAATTGGGCGGGAATTCTGAAGATGCCGGAACATGACGATCTGATCGCGCGGATCGAGGCGTACTGCCGACAGGAAGAAATAGCGGAATCGACATTCGGACGCCGGGCGGTCAACGACGGAAAATTCGTCGGGCGGTTGCGCGACGGCAAACGCGTCACGACCGCGACGATCGCGCGCGTCGAGAAGTTCCTGTCCAAGCTCGATAAATCCGAGAACGATACCGTAACCTACGATCCACGGATGACACGGACTCGTCCTCCGGCGACGACGCCTGCCGCGGCGGAGGGCTACCAGGACGGCGCTCCCCATTTCCGCTTCTACGACAACCGCCAGAAATATCTGCTGTTCGTGAACACCTGTTCGGAGAAATGGGCCGTCGCCGACAGGATCGGCCAGGAACTCAACCGGCTCCAGGTCCGCCCGCCGGCGCTCCGCGTGTTCGACGCGGGCATGGGCGACGGAACGGTGCTGACCCGCGTCATGCGCCACATGCACCAACTCTATCCCACCGTACCGTTCTACGTGGTCGGCAAGGAAATCAGCCTCGAAGACGTCCGCCTGACACTCGAGAACCTTCCCGACCGGTTCTACGAGCATCCTGCCATGGTGGTGGTGATCACCAACATGTTCTATGCCGAGGCCCCTTCCCTCATGCCACGCGCGCCGGAGAACGCCGCACGGCTGAACTGGAAGGAAGTCGCGCTCGACGGAAACTCGGCGCACGATTTCGAAGAACAGATTGCGGCGCTCGAGCCGGATATCGCGGAAGGCTGGCAGGTCCAGACCAGCGCCAAGACCGGCAACCCGCTCTATGTCCGGCCGTCGGTCATGATCCTCTACCGCAGCGATCACAAGCTGCTGCTCGACAACATCATTCCGCGACCGGGTCTCGCGATGAAGGATTACAACCTGATCATCGCCTCGCAGCCGTTCCGGCTGCGCGCCTCTCTGGAACTCAAGGTAAAGCGCGTCCTCGCCCCGCTCGCGGAGGCGCTCGCCCCGGGCGGCCGCATGCTGACCATCCATTCGCACGGCAACGACCCCGGCCTCGAGATCATCAGGCGCGTCTGGCCGGACGAAAACCCGTTCACTCACAATCGCCAGACGATCCTGCAGGCGCTCAAGAAGGAGCTCGGGCGCGCCGGCCGCGACCTGAACTTCACTGCCGCGTCCGACAAGCGCGCGCTTTTCCGCTACGTCATGCATACCCTTCCAACCGAGATCGGCTCGTCGATCGGCACGTCCACCCTGATGGCGGCGTGGAACGCGGCCGTTTACGTGGCGCAGATCGAGGACGACCGGCTTGAGGCCGCCATGGCGGACACGGCCTATCTGGATGCGACACGGGACGTCCTGCGCGAGCACAACGGGCTCTGGTTCCAGGACGAATCCTTCGTGGTCTCGAGGAGGCGCGACTGATGAGCACCCTTTCCGACGCCATCGCTTCGGGGCGCTTCGCGGTCACTGCCGAAGTAACGCCACCGCTCTCGGCCGATCCGAACGATCTCCTGTCGAAGGCCTCCGTCCTCAAGGGCGTGGTCGATGCAGCCAACGTTACCGACGGCGCCAGCGCCCGGGCCCACATGTCGAGCGTCGTCGCGGCCGCACTTCTGCTGCAGAACGGCATCGAGCCCGTCCTCCAGTTCACCTGCCGCGACCGCAACCGCATCGCGCTGCAGAGCGATCTTCTGGGCGGGGCGGCGATGGGAATCGAAAACCTGCTGATCCTCCGCGGCGACGATCCCTCCGCGGGCGATCAGCCCGACGCGAAGCCCGTGTTCGACTACGAGAGCCGCGACCTCATGGAAGCGGCGAAGATGATGCGCGACGAGGGCAAGCTCCCCTCGGGCCGCGAAATATCCAGCCCGCCCAAATTCTTCATCGGCGGCGCCGACGTACCCGCCGACCCGGCCGGCGACAGATGGAACCCGGGCGGCCTGATTGCCAAACTCGATGCCGGCGCTGGCTTCATCCAGACCCAGTTCTGTTTCGATGTCGACCTCGTGAAGAAATACGCCGCCGGACTGGTCGATGCGGGCATTTCGGAGCGTGCGGGCGTGCTGATCGGGATCGGTCCGCTCGCGTCGGCGCGCTCCGCCCGCTGGATGGTTGCCAATCTCTGGGGCACGACCATCCCCGACACACTTATTGACCGGCTGGATGCCGCCGAAGACCCGAAGGCGGAAGGAACGAAAATCTGCGCGGAGCTCATGGCCGTCTATTCGGAGATCGACGGCATCGCGGGCGTTCACCTGATGGCTCCGCTCAACGTCGACAGCATTCCCGCCGCCGTGGAACAATCGGGCGTTCGCGGCTGAACAGTCCGGGAGGAAACGTTGTGAGCAAACCCTTTTTTCGCGCCGACCACGTCGGCAGCCTGCTGCGTCCTTAACGCCTTAAGAAGGCGCGGGCCGATTTTCACACCGGCGCGCTCGACCGCGCCGGCCTGACTGCAATCGAGGACGACTGTATCGCCGGCTGCATCGCCATGCAGGAAAATGCGGGCCTCGAATCCGTCACCGACGGCGAGTTCCGCCGCGAGAACTGGTGGATTCATTTCATCGGGCAAATCGACGGCGTCGAGATAACGCAGCCGAAAGCATCGGACGCGTTCCAGCAGAACCCGACCTACGGCGGCGGCTACGTGCCCAAGGGCGTCCGCATCGCGGGCAAGCTCGGCGGCGGCGGCAAAATTTCGGTGGGCGACTTCACGTTCCTGAAGAACGCTACCTCGAAGACGGCCAAGATGACCCTGCCCTCGCCGACGCGCATGGTCTATTACGGCGGGCCTGCCGCCATCGACCCCGATATCTATGCATCGCCGGACGATTTCTGGTCCGACGTGGCGAACCTCTATCAGGCGGAAATCGCGGCGCTCGAGGCGGCGGGATGCCGCTATATCCAGATAGACGACCCTGTCCTGACCTATTTCCTCGACGACTCCCAGCGCAAGGCTTTCGTCGCCAGCGGCCAGGACCCCGACCGCATGCTGGCGGTCTACGGTGAAGCGATCGACTCCTGCGTCTCGAAAAGCTCGCCCGAAACGGAAGTATCGCTTCACCTGTGCCGCGGCAACGCCGCCAGCCAGTGGAACGCCGAAGGCGGTTACGACCGGATGGCGGAAGTGCTGTTCCCGCGGATCGGCGTCGATGCGTGGTTCATGGAATACGACGACGCGCGGTCCGGCGGTTTCGAGCCGCTTCGCCACATGCCTCGTGATCGCAAGGTCGTGCTAGGCCTCGTGACGACCAAGCACGGCCGCATGGAAGACCCGGCCGAGATAAAGGCGCGCATCGACGAGGCCGCCGCGTTTTTCCCCAAGGAAAACCTTGGCCTGAGTCCGCAATGCGGCTTCGCATCCATCGAGGAAGGCAACAGGCTGGCGGAGGCCGACCAGGCGGCGAAGCTGAAGTTCGTCGTCGACGTCGCGAACGAGATCTGGGGCTGACGGTTTTCGCCCGTCCTCTGGACTTCTCGTCCGCACCGCGCGATACCGGATCCGGCGAAGGTCGGGAATCTGTCTGATGAAAGTTCTTCTGTTGCCGGGCGACGGAATCGGTCCGGAAATCGTGGCCGCGGCTGAACGCTGTCTCGATGCGCTGGACCGGAAATACGGCCTCGGCATGTCGTTCGAAACGCGCGACGTCGGCCTGCCCGCGCTCGAAAAGGACGGTTGCACCGTACCTGACGGGCTCTTGGATCATGCCCGGGCGATGGATGCCGTCGTTCTCGGACCGGTGGACACCGCGATCTATCCGCCGGCGGACAAGGGCGGCATCAATCCGTCGGCCGCCTTCCGCCGCACGCTCGACCTCTACGCCAATATCCGTCCGAGCCGGTCGCGGCCCGGCGTCCCCGCCCTCGCGCAGATGGATCTCGTGATCGTCCGCGAGAACACCGAGGGTTTTTACGCGGACCGCACCATGTACGCCGGCGCCGGCGAGTTCATGCCGACACCCGACCTCGCGCTCGCCGTCCGCAAGATCACGCGCCAGAGCTCGAATCGGGTGGTGCGGGCCGCCTGCGAGATCGCGCGCACGCGCGGGAAGAGACTGACGATCGTCCACAAGGGAAACGTCCTGAAACTGTCCGACGGGCTGTTCCGCGAAGCGGCGCTGGCCGCCGCTGCCGATTACCCGGATATAGAGGTCGAGGAAATACTGGTCGACGCGATGGCGTCGCTACTCGTCCGCGAACCGGCCGCGTTCGATGTCGTCGTCACCACCAACATGTTCGGCGACATCCTGTCGAACCAGGCCGCCGAGCTGGCGGGCGGGCTCGGGCTCGCCCCCTCCATAAACGCGGGCGACGGCATCGCGATCGCGCAGGCATCGCACGGCGCGGCGCCCGATATCGCAGGCACCGACACGGCGAACCCGTCCGCGATTATCGAAAGCTGCGCCATGCTGCTCGACTGGTTGGGACGTCGAAACGGCGAGAACGTCCTCGTGGAGGCCGGCGCCACGCTCGCTCGATCCGTTGACGGCGTGTTGGCGGCGCCCGAGACGCGCACGCCCGATCTCGGCGGCCTGCTTGGCACGCGGGCCTTCGGCGACACGGTCGCGAACCGGATCGGAGCGGCCTGATGCGTCTCGTCACCTTTCGCGCGACAGACGACGGAGAGCGGATCGGCGCGTTTATCGACGGCGACCGCAACATCGTCGATTTCGCCGCCGCCTATCGCCTCGTCAACGGCGAGGAAACGAAGATGTTCGCCTCCATGATCGCGCTTATCGATTCGGGCGGCGCCGGTCTCACGGCGGCGCAGGAATTCGTCGACGTACCCCCGGCAGAGGCCGTTATCCCGGCGACGTCGGTCCGATTGCGCGCGCCGATACCGCGCCCGCGCCAGCTCCGCGACTTCATGGCCTATGAAGGCCATGCCCGCGGCGCCCGCGAGGTTCACTTCAGGAAATCCGCTGCGCGCAAACCCGCCCCCGACGCGGCAATGGACGAATATCGCCGCCGCGGCCAGCTCGACCCCCCGAAAGTGTGGTTCGAACAGCCGGTCTATTTCAAATGCAACCGGATGAGCGTGATCGGTCCCGACGAGGACATCCTTTATCCGAGTTTCACGAAGGAACTCGACTACGAGCTCGAACTCGCCTTCGTGATCGGCCGCAAGGGCAAGAACATCGCAGCGGCGGACGCGCGCGACTACGTTTTCGGTTATACGATATACAACGACGTCAGCGCGCGCGATGCCCAGATCAACGAGATGCGCGGACAGTTGGGCCCGGCGAAGGGCAAGGACTTCGATACCGGAAACATCCTCGGTCCGTGCATCGTAACCGCCGACGAGATCGACGATCCGTACGACCTCGATATGTCGGCGCGGCTGAACGGCGAAGAGCTGTCACGCGGCAATTCCGGCGACATCTATCATTCTTTCGAGCGCATGATCGAGCATGTCAGCCGCGACGAGACCATCTGGCCCGGCGAGGTGTTCGGCGCCGGCACCATCGGCGGCGGGTCGGGCCACGAGCATTTCCGCCTGATGGAACCCGGCGATACGATCGAGCTGGAAATCGAGAAGATCGGCGTGCTGCGCAACCGGGTGGTGGCGCAGGATTAGGCTCTGTCTCAAGAACTCGACCCAGCGCTATCTGTCATCCTCGGGCTTGACCCGAGGATCCATCGTGCCGCCTCATGGACCCTCGACTCAAGGCCGAGGGTGACAAATCAAAGCAGGCAGAAAGACCCCGAGCCCTACCCGAGCTCTTCCCTGATCCGCACCAGCTCTTCCATCTGGCGCGCGTCGTCCGACCCGGTGAACCTGATGCATATGTGCGACGCTCCGCCGGCGGCGAACTCGCTCAGCCAGTCCACCGCACCGGCACGGTTGCCGGCGAACGTGTATTGCTGCTGCCGGATTTCCTCCGCGGGACGCAGGTAGTAGCTGGCGAGATAGTCGTCCAGTTCCGCGTCCGCTTTGGACTGGTCGTCGTTCACCGCCAGCGTCACGTAGGCTGCGCCGACGATATCGTCGGGGTTCCGGCCCGCTTCCGCCGCGTACCGCTTTACGCCCTGCCAGCCCTCGGTCCAGTCCTTGCCAGTCCCGGCGCCGGAAGGGAACCAGCCGTCGAAATACCGCCCGGCGCGCTTGAGCGCCGCGTCGACTCCGCCGCCCGACCAGATCTTGGGCCCGCCCGGCGTGTAGGGCACGGGCGCAAGCTCGCCCTGCTTCACGGTCCACAGACCGTTCCAGTCCACCGGCTCGCCCTTCCAAAGTTCGCGGCAGAGCTTCATCTGTTCGAGCATACGGCCGATGCGCTTCTCGAACGGCACGCCGGCGGCCTCGAATTCGTTGCGGATGGCCGGCACGTCGCGCGCGGTGCCGACGCCGAGGATGACGCGGCCCTCGGCAATCTGGTCGAGCGTCGCCATCTGGTGCGCCAGCAGCACCGGGTTGCGTAGCATCGGCAGCAGAACGGCCGTCCCCATCGTCACGCGCTTCGTGCGGCCGGCGATGGCGCCGATCAGCGTCAGCGGGTCGTGGCGCGGCTTTGCCAGCAGCGAATCCCCGATCCAGACGCTGTCGACGCCGATCTCGTCGGCCAGATCGCCGAGGGCGAGTATTTCCTGAACCTCGTGCTTACCGACCATGATGCGTTCGCGGGTCGGTAACAGATAGCCGAGCTTGAGTGTCATGAGTGTCGAACTCCGGATTGATTGTTACGCGACGACCGTGAAGCGGGCGTCGCCGTCCGCCTCGACCTGGGCGGGCAGGTTTTCCTCCCACTCGAGATAGGCTCGCGCGGCGGCGTCGCTACCCATGTGGCGCTGCGATACCCAGAACAGGAAATCGATCGCGTCCTCGTCGGGCGGCGTCTCGGGCGAGCTCTCCGTCGGCAGGCCTTTCGCTACCCAGGCTTCGCGGCCGCCCTGCAACACGGCACAGATCGTACCGGTATCTCGCGTGTAGTCCGCCGCGGCGAGACGCGCGCGCATCTCGTGCTCGGAATAGAACACGACCTTCCGGCCCGCCGGCACGTCAAGCCGGTCGAGCCGCGGCCGCACCGCCCAGACCGCCCCCGGCAGATGCGCGTCGCGGTAATCCATCGAATGATCGACGTCGACGACGCAGACGCTCGCCGCCTCGATGGCGGCCGCGAGATCCTCGGGCGCGAGAGTCTCGACGTCTACCCAGTCGGCCTCGGGCACCGGCGGCGCGCCGGTCTCGGTCGCGAGATCGCCGAGACCGCCGTCGAGCACGTAAACCTCCCAGCCCATCTGGCGCAGCCAATGCCCCGCGATCGCGGCGCGGGCGCACGGCGCGCTGTCGAGCAGGACGACGCGCGCCTGCCAGACGCCGCACCACTGGTCGGTCGCCTGGACCAGCTGGCCGCCCGGCGCATGGACCGAGCCCGGCAGGTGGCCGGCGAGAAACTCGTCCTCGGCGCGCACATCGAGCAGGAACGTTGTGCGACTGTCGTCGGCGCGCCATTTCCCGAGCGTCGGCGCATCCACCGTGGAGACGTCGAAGCGTTTCAACATCTCCGCGGTCCGCATTTCGGCAAGCGCCGCTGCTTCGTCGCTTACCCGGTCGGGATATTTCAGCGTGCTGCCGTGTTCGAGTTCGTAACCGGCGAGCGTCCAGCCCATCGTGCCCGCCTTCAGCGCGACGACCTTGTTGGGAACGCCTCCGTTGATGAGGCCCTGCGCTCCGATGATGGAGCGCGTGCGCCCGGCGCAGTTGACGACGATGGTCGTCGCCGGATCGGGCGCAATGTCGTGGATCCGGTAAAGCATTTCCGCGTTGGGCAGGCTCATGCCGCCGGGAATGGACATGCGGTTGTGCTCCGCCGGCGTCCTTCCGTCGACGATGACGATGTTGTCGCCGCCTTCCTGCATGCCGTGCAGTTCGTCTGCGGTGATGCGCGGCGTATTCGCATCGTGCTCGACGACCTCGCCGAACGCCTTGGACGGCACGTTGACGCCCTGGAACACCTCGAACCCGGCCGCCGCCCAGGACGGATTGCCGCCGTCGAGGACCGAGACGTCCGAATAGCCCATTTCGGCGAGCCGCGCCGCGGCCTTCTCTGCGACGCCGTCGCCCTCGTCGATCAGGACCGTGCGGACGGAACGGCGCGGCGCGATCAGCCCGACCCGCGTCTCCAGCGCACTGTAGGGGCACGGGATCGCGTGCAGCATATGATCGATGCCGAACTGGCCGGCCTCGCGGACGTCGAGCAGCGCCAGCTCGTCGTCGTCCCGGATCATTTTCTTGAGAGTGTGTGCGTCGATCTTCTTAGCCATGTCCCTGCGTCCCTGTTTCCGCCCTATAGCTGCCACGCCGGGGAACGGGGCGCAAACGGCAAATTCAGGCGAGCCAGCGATCCAGATGCGCAGCGACGAAACTGTCGTCGTTCATCTCCGGATAGCCCTCGTACACCCGGTCGATCTCGGCCGCCTGGCCGGGGCTCAGCACTTCGTCCGGGTTCAGGCACCAGATGCCTTCGAGGAGGCCCTGCCGGCGCAGGATTTCGTGGCAGCCCGGGATGCAGCCGGCGAAATCGTGCGCGACGTCGAAGACCGCCCGGTTGCAGTCCGTGACCTTCGACGACAGGGCGAGAAGATCCGCATCGATAGGTCCCGCGTCGACGGCGGCATGGATCCGTTCGAGGAGTTCGACTGCGCGTTTCGTCCAGACCGACCAGTGTCCCAGCAACCCGCCCCGGATGCGCAACCGCACTTCCGCCCCGCCCCGCAGCGACACGAACGGCTCGATCAGGTCCAGGACGATGTGATCGTCGTTTCCGGTATAGATCGCGACCCGCTCCTCGGCTCCCGCCTCTATCACGCCGCGCACGACGTCGAGCGTCCGGTAGCGGTTGAACGGCGCCGCCTTGATCGCAACGACGTTTTCGATCCGGGCGAACCTGCGCCAGAAGTCTGCCGACAGGAGAATGCCGCCGACTGCAGGCTGGAGATAGAAGCCGACGAGCGGGATTTCCGTTGCGATGGCTTCGCAATGGGTGACGAGCTCGTCCTCGCTCGCGCCCCTCATCGCCGCGAGACTGAGGAGGCCCGCATGGTAGCCGAGCACCACGGCGGTCTGCGCCTCCCCGACCGCCTGCGCGGTGCCGCCCGCGAGGCCGGCGATCATTGCGAGCGGCCGGTCGCACCAGTCGGACGCCGTCTCCATGGCGCATTCGAGGACCGGTTCGTAGAGCCCGACGTCCCGGATCTCGAACTGGGTCGCATGTACCCCGACCGCCAGTCCCCCGGAACCGGCATCGATGTAGTACCGGCTGAGCGCACGCTGCCGGACGGGATCGAATTCCCGCGCCGCAGTCAGGGCCAGCGGATGGGCCGGAATGACCGCACCCCGGAACAGGATGTCCGACACCTCGGTCGGCAGATCGTCGCGATGGAGCGGCATGCGCCTGTCGGCCCTCTCGGTTGACGGTGCGGACGGCCCGCACGTACAGTCCGTCGAGAAAATCAGACCGAACAGACCGGGTCAACCGACCGACATGACCGACGCTTTCCCCGCCTCCTTCGCCGACATCGACGAGCTCGAGGATTTCATGACGCGCCCCGACGATGCGCTGATCTCCGACCTCGCCGGTATAGACGGCGATATCGTCGTCCTTGGCGTCGGCGGCAAGATGGGCCCGACCCTCGCCCGCATGGCGAAGCGCGCAGCGCCGGACAGGCGCGTGATCGGCGTCGCCCGATTCAGCGAAGCGGGGCTGGAAGAGAAACTCAACGGCTGGGACGTCGAGACCGTCCGCTGCGATCTCCTCGACCGCGACGCGCTCGCCGCGCTTCCGGACTGCGCCAACATCGTGTTCATGGCGGGCCGCAAGTTCGGGACGAGCGGCAATCTCGAACTGACCTGGGCGATGAACGTCCATGTCCCGGCGCTGGTCGCCGAACGCTACCGGGACAGTCGCATCGTTGCCTTCTCGACCGGCAACGTCTACCCGATGGTCGACGTCGACGGCCCCGGCGCGAATGAGGCGACGCCGGCGGCGGCGATGGGCGAATACGCGCAATCCTGCCTCGGCCGCGAGCGGATGTTCGAGTTCTTCTCCGCGAAACACGGCACGCCCGGCCGCCTGATCCGGCTCAACTACGCGATCGACATGCGATACGGCGTGCTGTGGGACATCGGTATGAAGGTGTTCGCGGACCAGGAGATCAACCTCACTGCGGGCCACGCCAACGTCATCTGGCAGGGAGAAGCGAACAGCCGAATATTGCGTTCCCTCGCCCACTGCACGAATCCGACGACGCCGCTGAACATCAGCGGCCCGGCGCTGAAGGTTCGCGACGTGGCGGCCGCCTTCGGCGAGCGGTTCGGCCGCACGCCGCGGTTCAAGGGAACCGAGGACGCCCGTGGCTGGCTGGTCGACATATCGGAGTCCGAACGCCTTCTCGGACCGGTCTCCGTGACGGCGGACGCCATGATCGGCTGGCTCGCGGACTGGATATCCGGCGGCGGGGAAAGCCTCAACAAACCTACAGCGTTCGACAGCCGTGACGGATCCTTCTGAAACCGCCGGCCTGACGCTGCACGAGCTGTCGGTCGCCGATGCACACCGGGGCTTCCTGCTGTCGACCGAAATCGGCTGGAACCAGGTCGAAGACGACTGGATCTACATGCTGGAGAACGGTCCGGGCGTCGGGATGACCGACGGGAAGGGAAAACTTGTCGCCTCCGCCATTGCGCTGCCCTACGGCGCTTTCGGGTGGGTCTGCATGGTCCTCGTCGCGCCCGACTGGCGGCGGCGCGGCATCGCGACCGACCTGATGAACCGCGTCATCGACCTGCTCCGGCGCGACGGCATCGTCCCGGGTCTCGACGCCACGCCGGACGGCCGCGAGGTCTATCGTCAGATCGGGTTCCTCGATGTCTACGGACTCGAACGGCTGGTCGCAGAAACGGCGGCGCTTGCCTCCGACACGCCGCCCGACACGGAGTTGAGACCGTTGTCGGTGCGAGACATGGACGCCGTGTCGGCGTTCGACCGGAAGATTTTCGCTGGCGACCGGGGCGCCTTGCTGTGTCACCTGCGCGACCGCGAGCCCCTGCGCGCATTCGGGGCGTGGCGCAACGGCGCACTGTCGGGTTTCGCCCTCGCGCGCAACGGGCGCACCTGGACGCAGATCGGGCCGGTGGTCGCGGACGACGGCGCGACGGCGAAAGCGCTTGTTACAGCGGCCGCCGCGGGCGGAACCGGCTCGTCGGCTCTGCTGATTGATGTAATGGATTATCACACGGACGTGGTCGACTGGTTCAAGGCGTCGGGTTTCGAGTACCAGCGTCCCTATATCAGGATGATCCACGGCTCCGACCGGCCGCTCGACGTCATGGAGAAGGTGTTCGCGCCTGCGGGCCCCGAATTGGGGTGAAAGGAAAAAGGAGGGAACCGTTTCCGGTTCCCTCCCGACGGCGGACGCGTCTCAGGATTGAAGCCTTACTACTACGATACTACTCCCGGCTTCGCGGCGACGACATCCTGCGACACCGCCATCTCTTGTTGGAGGCTTTCTTCCGCCAGGACTAAGCGGAACCTCCAGACTGCTACCCTATGCCCTACCCCGGAACTCGGATAACCACTGACTACGCATCGTCGGAAAGGACAAACGAACTGTCTAACGTCAGCGCCCCTGGGACAGATTGAGGCCTTTGCGTAACGGAGG